>JAYSTT010000369.1:0-7521 GCA_043719495.1 Ferruginibacter sp.
CCAGCCTGATTGGCATCGCCGGCAATTACATCCTCAATTGCATTAACATCAATGGAGCTATTGCGTTTTACCAAAGTTTTAATCACATAAGCCAGTAAATCATCGGGCCTTATATTACTTAAAGCTCCACCATATTTGCCAATCGGTGTTCTTATAGCATCTACAACATAAACTGTTTGCATAAATATTTTTTGGTTATCAGCTAAATCTCTTTGATTATCATTGTTGCGAACTTGTTCTGTTCTTCTTTTCTTTTAGTAAAAGGAAAGAAGAATTACACTTGTACGGGCATACCAATTGTAAACTTTGATATTAGCGCAGACTGTACCCTAATTAAACAATAAGGTAAAACCTTAGATTTCCTGTAAATGTAAAGAAAGTATTTATAGCAATAGAACAGTTATGGCTTTGAAATTTCTACCAGCACATCTGCATTGCCTCCATTACTGGTACACAGGTAAACCCTTCCGGCTGGCGAAATACAAATATCTCTTATCCTGCCAAAGCGATTTTTAAAGAATATTTGTTCGTTGGTAACAGTTTGCCCATTGGCGCTCAACGATAAAACCCTGAGGTTGGCATCTTTTAAAGCCGTAAGTAATAAACAATTTTTCCAACCGGCAATCCGGTCATTATTATAATAATCTATGCCACAAACTGCAAAAGTAACCCCACCGCTGCTCCATAAAGGTGGCTTAACATTATTGGCATTGCAAAAAGCTATTTCAGCAGGATCGTTGCAGGGACCCGTTACATTTGGCCAGCCGTAATTTCTATTTTTTTCAATAATGTTTACCTCGTCTTCTACATTTGGGCCATGTTCGCTAGCGTACATTATACCGTTGGCTATTACCAATCCCTGCGGATTGCGATGCCCAAAACTCCATAATGGCGAGCCTGCAACCGGGTTATCAGCCGGAATACTTCCATCTAAATTAAACCGCAAAACTTTACCCGATAACGAACCTGTTTGCTGTGCATTACTTTGTACAGATGCATCGCCTGTTGTCATAAATAATTTTGGTACAGCATCATCGGTTATCCACAGCCGGGAGCCATTATGGATACCCGATGCCGGGATATTATCTTTTATTGTTGCAACAACCTGCAATGCATTATTGGTAAATTTTAGCTCTACTATTTTTTCCAGATAATTGCCCCCATTGTTATAATTATACACTACATAAAAAAAGCCATTAGTTAAAAAATCGGGGTGCTGCACCATGCCCAGCAATCCGCCTTCGCCGCTACTCACTACATCTGTAAGCGATGATGAAAAAACAATATCGCCTGTTTTAGGGTTTATCTTACTTATTTTTCCGCCCCTTTCCGTCATCCAGATATGATCATCTTTGCCCCACAAAATTTCCCAGGGAAAATTTAAATTATTTTTTATGGTGCGTATGGTATCAGTTGGCCAGTCATCTGGTAAAACTGGCGGTGGCAGGGTTTCTTTTGATTTGCAAGATTGCAGCAACAATACAAAAGCAAGGGAAATTAAAAAAAGTGTACGCATAAGAAAAGTTTTTGAGTATGCTGCAATTTTGCTGCCAATTTCAGGCAAAGTTGCATAAGATTTCTCTATTCAGCTATTATCTGCATCTAAATTTATGGAACATTTATTTGTAACTTGTTACCAAATCTGTAAAAAATGAAAATTATCCTTACAGCACTTACCCTTTTAATAACCCTCTTCTCATGCCGCACAAAAACGGAGAATAAGAAGCTTGCTTTGCTAAATGGAGATTGGCAACTAAATGAAGATGATAATGCAAAAGGCGATTGGAGTAATGTTTTTAGTTTTGAAGATTCTATTTGTTCGCTCAACAGATGTTACAGTTACACAAAATTTCAAATTAAGGATGATACTTTAACCATTCAGCCCGAAGGGAAGCCAATTTTCCCTAATGAAGAAGTTAAAAGATTTAGGATTCTGATGGTAAATAAAGATTCGCTATTATTAAAAATTTTATTTGGCAGTGATAAAATAGGCGATACAATTGCTTTAAAAAAAATTATAACAAAAAATTCTCTCTTATCAAAAGAAATTTATTTTACAAGTACAAATTGCATGGGCTTTTGCCCGGCAATGAAATTAAAAATAGACAGCACTGGAAGATATGTTTTTTGGGGGGGCGACAATTATTGTAAGAGAAAAGGCTTGTATTCTGGAGTATTGGATAAAAGTAGATTTCAAACTCTTATAACTAAAATACAAAATCTTCCACTCAATTCAATTTTACCACGTTATGATCTTGAAGTGACTGATAATCCGTTTATAGGTGTAATTATTGAGGGAGAAAGAAGGCAATTGATTTCTTGCATCTATGCGTCTGATAGTGCGCCAATTGAATTGTATGTACTTTTTAACTATTTAATGGGGTTAAATAATTATTTCGATACCAAAAAAGATACACTCTTAACTGAAAATTATTTTAAAACAGATATAAAGTTTAAAAAAATAGAAAAAGAATTTAGGCAACTTGGCCCCGAAAAAAACTTAATAAAAAATTTTGAGATCAACATAAAAGAATTGAAACAATCTTTAAAGCATTTAAAGGGGGAAAAATATAATTATGCAAATGACCAACTTCAATTATATGAGCAACACTTAGAAAGTTTAAAATTATCTTTGCAAAATGACAGCACTTAAGAACATTAGAACCCTCAGCCTCCCCGAACTTAAAGAATACTTTGAATCAATAGGCGATAAAAAATTCCGTGCCATACAAACTTACGAATGGTTATGGAAAAAAGGTGCTGCCAGTTTTGATGATATGAGCAACCTTAGCAAAGAGTTGCGTATAAAATTAGCCGGTCATTTTAGTTTACCGGCAATTACCACCGATGCCACACAAATAAGTGGTGATGGTACTTTAAAATCACGTTTTAAAACCTTTGACGGCCATTTTATAGAAGGCGTTTTAATACCCACCGAAAAAAGAAATACTGCCTGTGTATCTTCCCAAATTGGCTGCAGCCTTACCTGCTCGTTTTGTGCCACTGGCAAAATGGAACGCAAGCGTAATTTAAATTTTGATGAAATTTACGATCAGGTGGCGCAACTAAATTTGCAAAGCGAAAAAGTGTACAACAAAAAAATAAGCAATATAGTTTTTATGGGCATGGGCGAACCACTGCTTAATTACACCAACGTATTACAAGCCATTGATAAAATTGTAAGCAACGATGGCCTGGCCATGAGCCCCAAACGCATTACCGTTTCTACCGCAGGTGTGGCAAAAATGATAAAAAAATTGGGTGATGATAAAGTAAAGTTTAATCTGGCACTCTCCTTACATGCAGCTACCGATAAAAAGCGTGATGCCATTATGCCCATAAACGAAAGCAACAATATTGATGCATTGGTGGAAGCATTAAATTATTTTTACGAACAAACAAAAAACGATATTACCTTAGAATACATTCTTTTAAAAAATGTAAACGATTCTTTAGAAGATGCAGAAGACTTGGTAAAAATTTACAGAAAAATCCCCACACATTTGGTTAATGTAATTGAATACAACCCTATTGATGGTGCAAGCTTTGTAAAACCTGATGAAGATACCACACAGCAGTTTACCGATTACCTTGCCAAGCATAGAGTAAATGTAAGGGTGCGCCGCAGCCGTGGTAAAGATATTGATGCAGCCTGTGGGCAGTTGGCAAATAAGGGTTAGCAGCGTAAACCTGTAAGGTTTAGCTCTGTGATTAAAATTGCAAATACTTACAAAAAACCTCACAGGTTTGTTTACCTTTGCAACTCATCCCTGTTGTAAAACAGTAAATCACTTCAAACATGAGCCAAGCACCATTCCAGAAATTCACCGTAAAGAAAAAAAACAGCGTAGTTAAGGAAGAAATCCGTCAGGAAAAGAAAACTTACCGTAAAGAACGTAATGCATTTTTTGAAAAGAAAAAAGAAGAAGAATACCAGGCCAGGATGGCTAAGAAAAATGGTATGGCAACTACCGCTGCTAATAATGCAAAAGGTAACCCTGCAAAAGAAGAAACATCAACAAGAACGACACCCAAATTTAAACCCACAGGTGGGGCGGCAAAAACGCCACATAGCAAATCGGAAAAAGCACTTGCAGCAAACGATAATGCGCCTACAGGTATAATGCCCCTAAACAAGTTTATGGCCCATTGCGGCGTTTGCAGCCGCAGAGATGCAGTTGAATTAATTATTGGGGGAAAAGTAAAAGTAAATGGCATTGTAGCTACTGAACCAGGGTATAAAGTAAAAGAGACAGATGAAGTGATTTATAATACCAAAAAATTATTTGTTACAAAGAACCTGGTGTATATCTTATTGAATAAACCTAAAGACTACATTACCACAACTGATGATCCGCAGGGAAGAAAAACAGTATTGGAATTAATACAAAAAGCTACCACCGAAAGAGTGTATCCCATTGGCAGGCTGGATAGAAATACCTCCGGTGTTTTGTTACTGACTAATGATGGAGACCTTACCCAAAAACTATCGCACCCCAGTTACGAAGTAAAAAAAATATACGAAGTAAAATTAGATAAGCCTTTAACCAAAAACGATTTTGAAAAAATTGCTGCAGGCATAAAATTAGAAGATGGTGAAATTAATGTGGACAGTTTGGCTTATGCAGATAGTAAGGATAAATCCATCATTGGCATTGAAATTCATAGCGGCCGCAACCGTATTGTGCGTCGTATTTTTGAACATTTAGGTTACGATGTAAAAGGACTAGACAGGGTAATGTACGCCAACCTTACTAAAAAAAATGTAGAAAGAAGCAAGTGGCGCTATTTAAGCGATAAAGAAATCCGCTTACTCAAATACATGAACGCTTCTAAAAACAAATAATCTTTTTAAATGCTGTCAGCACCTCTACATAATAAAAAAACGGGCAATGCTTTTAAACTATCAGCAGTTATAGTTTTTGAAAATGAAAATTTTGTTGCTATAAACAAACCTGCAGGGCTTTTATCAATTCCCGACAGAATGCAAAGTGAACCATCCTTAAAAGATATGCTGCTAAATAAATATGGCAGCATCTTTACCGTACATAGGTTGGATAAAGATACCAGCGGTATGATTGTATTTGCAAAAAATGAAGCTGCCCATAAATTTTTATCGCAGGCTTTTGAAGAAAGAAGGGTGGAAAAATATTACCAGGGAATTGTACATGGCATGCCAGCCGAAAAAAAAGGTACGATTAATGCTCCAATCAGCGAACATTCATTGCAAAAAGGCTTGATGGTAATTCATCGCAATGGTAAACCTTCGGTTACAGATTATGAAGTGATTGAAGCCTATAAATCATTTTCGTTGTTACAGTTTCAATTACATACCGGCCGTACACACCAGATAAGAGTGCATTGCAAAAATATTGGACATCCCCTTGCCTGTGATGAATTTTATGGCGATGGTAAACCGGTTTTATTATCTTCTCTTAAGAAAAAATACAAGTTGGGTAAACATGATGATGAAGAAAGACCGATGCTAAACAGGCTGGCACTACATTCTTATTCCTTAAAATTTACAGATGCTGAAGGCAATGCATTTATTTTAATTGCTGAATTACCCAAAGATATGAGGACATTACTGCAGCAATTGAAAAAGCATCCGTAAAAAAAATCAGGTGCCAAATTTATTAACCTACCAATTAAATAGACTGTTATTTTAAAATATTTTCTACCTTTAGTTATATTTAAATAAGATGCTATCGAAAAAAACACAATACGGCTTAAAAGCACTGGGTTATCTGGCCGCTAAGTATGGCGAGGGACCGGTATTAATTTCTGAAATTGCTAAAAAGAAAAAAATACCCATTAAGTTTTTAGAAAGTATTTTACTGCAATTAAAAAACAGGGGTGTTTTAGAAAGCAAAAAAGGAAAAGGAGGTGGTTATTTTTTAATACAATCACCTAAAAAAACTTCGCTGGCTGTTGCTATAAGAATTGTGGATGGCCCAATAGCCATGATACCCTGTGTAAGTAAAAATTTTTACGAAAAATGTAAGGACTGTAATGAAGCTACCTGCGGCTTATTTAAAACAATGATTTGGACAAGAGATGCTACTTTAAAAATTTTAGAAAAGAAAACTTTGTATGATTTGATTGACTCAGAGTGAATGTAAAATATCGAATGGCGATAGTGGCATACTTCTGAGTAAACTAAAAATATGCTCCATTAATTTGAGGAAGCTCTTTTAACACTTGCCTTACCAAACCTTTCTTTTACATTATCAATTGCTTTATACAAATCTGTTTTACGTTCCACGTCATCAAACAAATTGGTTTGCACGGCATCATTTGTAAGTTCACTTAAACGCACCCCCAGCAGGCGAATGGGCATTCCTTTCTTCCAAAGTTTATTAAATAATTCTTTTGCTACCGGAATAACTTCATCATCGGCACAGGTATAAGGAATAGTGGTTTGCCTCGATGTAGTTTCAAAATCGGGGTACCTGATTTTAACTGCCACACAACCGGCTACTTTACTATCTTTACGTAATTCATAAGCAATTTTTTCTACCATCCTCACCAATTCGCTCATTAAAAACACACTGTCGGTTTTATTTTCTTCAAATGTATTTTCTGTACTAACAGATTTTGCTTCGTGGTATTGTGATACTTTTCCGTCATGAATTCCCTGGCTTTTATACCATAGATCAATACCCCATTTGCCTAATCTTTCTTCCAGTTCTTCAATGCATCTTTCGCTGATATCTTTTATAGTAAATATACCCATTGCTTTAAGCGATTCATAATTATGATCACCCACGCCCGGAATTTTATTTACAGCCATTGGTGCTAAAAATTCTTTTTCTTTTCCTAATGGGATTTGTAAATAACCATTAGGCTTTGCAGCATTAGTAGCCATTTTTGCCATCATTTTATTACTAGCCAATCCAAACGAAATGGGTAATTGCGTTTCATCAATAATTTCTTTTCTTAAATCAATGGTCCATTGCAGGGGGTTGAAAAACTTTTCCATTCCTGTTAAGTCAATATAAAATTCATCAATAGAAGCTTTTTCAAACAGTGGGGCTTTTGCTGCAATAATTTGTGTAACCCAGCGGCTATATTTGCTGTACTCTCCACGGCTGCCATTGGCCACAATTAATTGCGGGCATAGCTGAAATGCTTTTTTAGAGGGCATGCCGGAGTGAATACCAAACTTACGTGCAGCATAGCTGCAGGCCGCTACCACACCACGTTCTCTACCACCTACAATAACTGGTTTATCTTTTAAAGAAGGGTTATTCAATATCTCTACCGAAACAAAAAATGAATCTAAATCAAAATGGGCTATGATGCGTTGAGGAGATTTCACACTGTAATTTACAAAAAAAATTGGCACGCTGAGGGGGCAGAGATTTACTGTAGAGATGACATCTTTTAAAAAGATGTCATCTCTAAATTGATGCTACTTATAAATTTCCAGCAACCCATCAGGCAGATTAACAAATACTTTTCTGTTTTTGATATCTACTTTTTCAAGGCTGTCTTCATGTACAGGTATCAATGCTTCTT
>JAYSTT010000370.1:0-7495 GCA_043719495.1 Ferruginibacter sp.
GCAAATCAAGGAAGTAAATTTCAATTAACTGCAGATGTAAACCTTAATTTAAAAAATGCTTTAAGCAATGGCGAAACCATATTATTTAACTGGCAGCAACTTCAAAAGAAATCGCCCAGATTAAATTTGGGTTACCAGCAGCCCTATATTTTTAATTCAAATTTCGGTTTCGATTTTTTGTTCGATCTGTTTAAAAAAGACTCTACTTTTTTACAGGTAAATGGCCAATTAGGGATACAGTATATTTTATCTGCCAATCAATCAGCTAAGTTTTTTGTACAAATGCAAAACAGTTTTTTATTGGCCAATGGTGTAGATACTAACCAGGTAAAATTTACCAAAAAATTACCCGTAAATATTGATGTTAACGCCACCAGTTTTGGACTGGACTATGATTGGGTAAAAACTGATTACCGCTTAAATCCTCGAAGTGGTAACGAAATAAAACTAACTGCCTCTGCCGGTATAAAAAAAATAAAAAAAAATAACGACATACTTTCTATAAAAGACCCGCTTTTTAATTATCTCAGCCTTTACGATTCTATAAAGGAACGATCTTACCAGTTTCGCATAAAATTAATGGCAGCACATTATTTTCCTGTAAGTAAACAATCAACTTTTAAAACCGCAGTTAATGCCGGCATTTTCAGCAGCCAGAATATATTTAGAAATGAATTGTTTCAAATTGGCGGCTACAGGCTATTGCGTGGCTTTGATGAAGAAAGTATTTATGCCACTCAATATATGGTAGCTACAACCGAGTACCGCATCAGGGTTAGTCTAAATTCTTACTTTTTTGGTTTTATTGATGGTGGGATTGTAAAAAATAAATATCAAAATGTAAACCTGAATAATTCTTTTATTTCAACCGGTTTGGGTATGGCAATAGAAACAAAACTGGGGTTGTTAAATGTTAGTTATGCCTTGGGAAAAAGAGATGATGTGAAATTTAATTTAAGAGGGGCTTCTAAAATACATTTTGGTTATGTTAATTACTTTTAAAAATCTGCCTTACTCCATTTACTTTTGCAAAAAATATTCAGTTTGGTAAAAAGGCTATTCTTTTTCTTAAGTTTCTTTGTTTTTTGGCCAATATTAATTGCTGCACAAAACATTGATTCAGTTTCGGTACTAAAGGATTCTTTACAGAATCCGGTATTGCCTGTTTCCGATAATCATTATGGTTCAGTACTCCAGGTTATTCTTAAGCAAAATAATTTTTTAAACAGTAGCGGTACGCCGGTAACAATGGCTGTAAAATCCAGAAGGCCAAAGTCATCTGATGAGGTATTTTATTTGTTGGCAGGCCTTATTTTCTTAATGGCAATCATAAAATATTTCTTTGCACGTTATTTTAATAATTTATTCCGGGTTTTCTTTAATACCTCTTTGCGCCAGAGCCAGTTGACCGATCAGTTATTACAAGCCAAATTACCCTCCCTTTTTTTCAATCTGTTTTTTATATTAAGCGGCGGCAGTTATATTTATTTTCTTTTATTGCATTATGGGTTATTAAGCAACCGGCATAATTGGGTGATATTACTATCCTGTATTGCTATTTTAGGGCTTATTTACTTTGTAAAATTCTGTACACTTAAATTTATCGGATGGATAACCGGTTACAAAGAGGTAACCGATACCTATGTTTTTATTATTTTTTTAATTTGCAAGATCATTGGGATACTTCTAATTCCTTTTATTACATTAATGGCATTCTCAGATTTTGCTATTGCCAGTAGCAGTGCACTGGTTTCATTACTGATTATAGGATTTTTACTTTTACTGCGTTTCTTCCGGTCATATGGACTACTTCAAAATCAATTGAAAATCAGCAGATTTCACTTTTTTTTATACATTACAGGGGTAGAAATAATACCGCTTTTACTGGTTTACAAAGGCTTAGTACTTTTATTAACTAAAAATCTGTAATTTTGCAGAACCATTTTTCTTTTCAGTATGGTTAAAAACGGTTTTTCTAATGCTGGAACTCCAGCTAACAGAGTTAAAAGAATACTTATTACCCAGCCAAAGCCCGAAGGCGAAAAGTCTCCGTACTTTGATTTGGCTAAAAAGCATAGCGTAACGCTTGATTTTCATCCTTTTATAGTTGTGGATGGTATAATTGCCAAGGAATTCCGAAAGCAAAAAATTGATATTGTTAGTTATTCGGCAGTAGTTTTTACCAGCAGGCATGCTATTGATCATTTTTTTAGGATTTGTCATGAAATGAAGATTAATATTTCACAGGATACTAAATACTTCTGCATTACCGAAGCAGTGGCACTTTATCTTCAAAAATTTATTTTATACCGCAAGCGTAAAGTTTTTTATGGTGCCGATGGTACCAATAAAAGCCTTTTTGATGTAATTAATAAACATAAAGACAACGAAAAATTTCTTTATCCCTGTTCCGAATCTTTTGATAGCGAGATAACCAATTGGCTAAAAGCCAATAATTGCGAATATGCCAACCCTGTTTTATACAGAATAATAAGCAATGATGTTAAAGAAGTAGTGGGAAGAAATTACGATGTCATCTGCTTTTTTACTCCCGGGGGTGTTAAAAGCCTGCTGGAAAATTTCCCCAAGTTTAAACAAAATGGTACCAAAATTGGTGCATTTGGAGCTAATACACTTAAAGCCGCAACCGATGCCGGTTTAACGCTGGATATAATGGCACCTCAACCTAAGGCACCAAGTATGGTTAGCGCTTTGGAATTATATCTGTCTACTTACAAAAAGAAATAAAACACCTGAAATAAAAAAGAGGTTCAGCAATGAGCCTCTTTTGTTATTATGCAAAGCATTAATGGTGATATTTGTAAATTCAAAAGCCACACTTTATTTCAAAAAAATATCAATGTCTATTCAATTTACCAACCGTTTAATTAACGAAACCAGCCCTTATCTTTTGCAGCATGCTCATAACCCCGTTGATTGGTATGCCTGGGGCGATGAGGCATTGCAAAAAGCAAAAGCTGAAAACAAAATTATATTGGTAAGCATTGGTTATGCTGCCTGTCATTGGTGCCATGTAATGGAAAAAGAAAGTTTTGAAAATGAAGAAGTGGCAAAACAAATGAATGAAAACTTTATCAACATAAAAATTGACCGGGAAGAACGTCCGGACCTGGACCATATTTATATGGATGCTGTGCAGGCAATTACCGGCAGTGGCGGATGGCCATTAAATGTTTTTCTAACTCCCGATTGCAGGCCTTTTTATGGCGGCACCTATTTTCCCCCGGTAAAAGCATATAACCGTTCTTCGTGGCCGGAGGTTTTAAGTGCCATTGCACAATCATGGTCCCAAAGAAAACCTGAAATAGAATTGCAGGCAGAAAACCTGATTACCCATTTACAAAAAGCCAATAATTTTGGTCAAATTTTATCATCAGCCGATGCTACAATTTTTACAAAAGAAAACTGCCGGCTAATAACCGAAAATATTTTAAAACAAGCAGATACTGAATGGGGCGGTTTTGGAAAGGCACCCAAATTTCCTCAAACATTTACCGTACAGTACCTTTTGCAATATCATTTTTATACTGGAAATAAAGAAGCCTTACAACAAGCCCTGCTTTCAGTAGATAAAATGATGGAAGGCGGTATTTATGATCATTTGGGTGGAGGTTTTGCAAGATACAGTACCGATAATGAATGGCTGGCCCCTCATTTCGAAAAAATGCTCTATGATAATGCTTTATTACTAAATATTATTTGTGATTCTTATCAAATTACAAAGCATAAAAAATATGAGCAGGTTATCAGTAAAACCATAGATTTTGTAGAAAGAGAATTATTGGATGCAGCAGGTGGTTTTTATGCTGCTTTAGATGCTGATAGCGAAGGGGTGGAAGGTAAATTTTATGTCTGGGATAAAAGTGAAATTGATTTAATTCTTGGAAAAGATTCAGAAATATTTTGTGATTTTTATGATATAACAACAAAAGGGAACTGGGATGAAAAAAACATACTCCGCACTTTAAAAAGTATAGAAATTTTTGCGTCAGAAAAGAGAGTTTTAATTTATGAACTGGAAAATATATTAAGCAATTGCAGGCAAAAATTATTGGCGGAAAGAAATAAGAGAATAAGGCCAATAACCGACGATAAAATTTTATTGGGGTGGAATGCCTTAATGATAACAGCATTATGTAAAGCTGCTGCGGCTTTAAATAACGAAGACTATAAAAAACGGGCTGTACAAACCATGGATTTTATTTTAAAGAAATTCAGAAAAAACAATTCAGGCTTTGAATTCTATCACACCTATAAAAAAGGCATAGCAAAATACCCTGCATTTTTAGATGATTATGCTTATACAATACAGGCCTGCATTCAATTGCAGGAAATTACTTCCAATACTCATTATCTTGATATTGCAAAAGAAATCACCCAATTTGTAGTAGAAAGCTTTGCAGACGAAGAAACGGGTTATTTTTTCTTTACCAATAAAAACCAGACCGATATTATTTTACGTAAAAAAGAAGTATACGATGGCGCCACTCCATCGGGCAACAGCATTATGGCCGAAAACTTATTTTACCTTTCAGTTGTTTTTGATATTCCGGCTTGGTTTGCCATTGCCCAAAAGATAATGACTGCTTTGGGTACAGCAATAGTTCGTTACCCAACTTCTTTTGCTGTTTGGGCATCTTTATTATTAAAACATACGTTTGGAGTAAATGAACTGGTAGTTACCGGCAAAAATTCTATGGATTTAAGAGATAGTATAATGCAGCAGTATATTCCCGGTAAAATTTTAGTTGTTGCAACAAAAGACAATCGTAATTTCCCTATGTTAAAAGGAAAGAATCAAGATGATGAAGCACAAATTTATCTGTGCAGACAATATACCTGTAAAGCCCCCGTTAACAGTATAGAAAAGCTAATGGCACAAGTAGCGGAAAGCAATAATATTTGAAGAGTAGCCACAATAATTGAGTTTTTCTGCCGTTTAACAATTTCGGGATCACTTTTTGTTTAAAAATTTAATCCGTGAAACAGGTACAAAATGACGTTAATTCAAAATAATCGTTACATTTGCTCATCACCCTCAAAGTTAAAAACAATGAAGAACAAGTTGTTCTACATGATAGCCGTAATCGCTATCGTATCCACTTCAACAAGCTGTAAAATGCTTGGTGGAAAGAATAAATCCGGCGGCTCTAAAGACGACAAAGGTCAGTTAATAGGAGTAGCTCCTGCTGCAAGATGGAGTTTGCCAAAGCCTCCCGGAATGGTTTATGTTAATCCAGGCACCTTTCATATGGGGCCAAGCGATGAAGATGTAAGCTATGCCTACACTGCTCGTAATAAAGCTGTATCTATCAGCGGCTTTTGGATGGACGCCACAGAAATTACCAATAATGAGTATCGCCAGTTTACCAATTGGGTTAAAGATTCAATTGCAGGCCATTTAATGGGCTACGAAAAACAAGGCAGCGATGGCAATACTTATTTGGATTGGAAGAGAATAAAAACAATTAAATGGGGAGATAAGGCAACTTTAGAAAAAATTGATGCCATGATTGTTACTCCGGATAACCGCATATTTGGAAAAAAAGAAATTGACGCTACTAAAATATTGTACCAGTCAGAAACTTTTGATTACAAAGCGGCAGCCTTGAACAGAGATGCAACAGTTCCCCGTAGTAAATTTATCAATAAATTCCCAGTACCCATCTATCCTGATACACTTTGCTGGATAAGAGATTTTGCTTATTCTTATAATGAGCCGATGGCTAAGCAATATTATAGTCATCCTTCCTTTGGAAATTATCCTGTAGTGGGAATCAACTGGAAACAGGCTACTGCATTTTGCGAATGGAGAACCCATTACCTGAATGCCTATCTTGAAGGAAAGAAAAAAAATGCAGAATCAGATTTTCGCCTGCCTACAGAAGCTCAATGGGAATATGCTGCACGTGGCGGAAGAAGCCAGGCTTCATATCCTTGGGGTGGGTATTATCTTAGAAATAAAAAAGGCTGTTTGTTAGCCAACTTTAAACCGGGCCGTGGCAATTACCCCGAAGATGGCGGTTTATATACAGTAAGAGCAGATGCCTACTGGCCAAACGATTTTGGCCTGTATAATATGGCAGGTAATGTTGCCGAGTGGACTTCATCTTTATATTACGAAGGAGCATATAATTTTCAGCATGATTTAAACCCCGATATCAGGTATAACGCTAAAGAAACAGATAAACCACGTGACAAGCGTAAGGTATTACGCGGAGGAAGCTGGAAGGATGTTGGTGCTTTATTAAGATGCGGTACTCGTAATTACGAGTATCAGGATACAGCAAAATCTTATATCGGATTCCGTTGTGTGATTGATTTGCCCCCAGCACCAAAAAAAGGCAAAAAATAAAACAATTCCAAAATTAAAGATTATTGAGAGTGCCCGTAATATAATAATTACGGGCAACTAATAAGCTTTTGTATATTTCAAACAATAATTAACCCCCAGTTAAAACTTTTAAAATTTAAAACGTCATGGCTAAGTACAAAAAAAGAACCTTCTTAACAGCAATTGATGTATTGGTAAGTGCAGGCGCCGCAGTAATCATTTTTGCTGCTTGGGCAAAATTAACCCACCAGTCATATGCAGATATGATGCTTACAATAGGAATGTGGACAGAAACCGGCATCTTTTTAATTTATGCTGCAATTGAATGGGTAAAACCAAAACATCACGAAGAAGATGACGATATTCCTGAAGTTGCAGTATCGGGCAATCCATTATTATCTATGGATAAAATGATGCAGGATGCAGAAATTAATCCTTCTAACTTAAAAAAATTAGGCGAAAGCTTTAATAAACTTCACGGTACGGTAGCAAATATTGCTGATGTAAGTGATGTAGTTAAAAACACCAGCGATTTTGGTGCTAAAACAAAAGAAGCTACAGTAGCTATTGGCAATATGAGCACGGCATTTACTGCAAGTGCAGCATCAATGTCTTCTTTTAATAATGCATCTGAAGCTGCAAAAGGATTTCATGAGCAGGTACAGGGTTTAACCAAAAACCTGGGCTCGTTAAATACAATTTACGAGCTGGAACTTAAGGAAGCCAATAACCATTTAAAATCTTTAAATAATTTTTATGGTAAGCTTAACGAGGCAAGTGCTACAATGATGGCCAGCGTGGATGATGCAACTAAAGCAAAAGAGCAAATTGGCGCTTTAGCAAACAACCTGGGTAAATTAAACTCGGTATATGGAAATATGCTAAGTGCAATGCAGGGAAGGCAATAAAAATTACGTTTTGTAGTTTGAGTTTTATAGTTGCCAGGATAATGTCAGCTTAAACTTTATACTGCTCAACTTATTTTAAAGAAAACAATTATAACTTAACAACCCCCATAAATTTTAAATATTATGGCTTTACCCAAAGAGCCCCGGCAAAAGATGATCAACATTATGTATTTAGTGTTGACAGCCATCTTGGCACTGAACGTTTCGGCTGAAGTTATTGAAGCCTTTAAAA
>JAYSTT010000038.1:0-4466 GCA_043719495.1 Ferruginibacter sp.
ACATCTACAAAAGATAAAAAAGATGCCCCTGAAGGTTTATGGAGTAAATGCCCCAATTGCAAATACACCTGTACCATTTCAGAATTAAGGGAAAGCAAATTTGTTTGCCCCAAATGTGAGTATCATCACCGAATTGGAAGTGAAGAATATTTTGAAATTATATTCGATGAAAACCATTACGCAGAACTGTTTGCCAATATAAAATCGAAAGACTACTTAAATTTTGTTGATTTAAAACCCTACCACAAAAGATTAGAAGAAACTTATTCCAAAACAGATATTCATGATTCTATTACTGTTGCACATGGTAAAGTAAACAGTAACGATTTGGTTATTGCCTGTATGGATTTTGAATTTATTGGCGGAAGTCTTGGAAGTGTGATGGGAGAAAAAATAAGCCGTGCCTGCGATTATTGTATTCAACACAACATTCCGTTTATGATTATTAATAAAAGTGGCGGTGCAAGAATGATGGAAAGTGCTTTTTCTTTGATGCAGTTGGCAAAAACTTCAGGTAAATTATCACAGCTCAGCGATGCCAAAATTCCTTACATTTCTCTTTGTACCGACCCAACCTTTGGGGGCACCACAGCATCTTTTGCAATGTTGGGAGATATTATTTGCGGCGAACCCGGAGCACTCATTGGCTTTGCCGGCCCAAGAGTAATAAAAGAAACCATCAAAAGAGATTTACCCGATGGGTTTCAACGCAGTGAATTTTTATTGGATCACGGTTTTTTAGATTTTATTATACCAAGAAAACAATTGAAAGAAAAGTTGAGTGATTTATTGGTGCTGTTTAAGAATTAATCTTATTCAAGATTATAACTCTATTCCATTTTAATTGATGGAATTTTTTTTTGCCTCTTAGATATCCGTTAACTTAAAAGTGTTAATATTTGGGAGCTTTTGTATTTTTATGCAAATCTGTTATAAATGGATGTAAAAATTGAAGCTTCCTGGGCTGCTGTTTTAAAAAATGAATTTACTAAACCTTACTTTCAACAGGTAGTTACTTTTTTAAAAACAGAAAAAGCATCTGGTAAAATTATATATCCACCCGGACTACTTATTTTTAATGCATTTAATCAAACCCCATTCAGCAAAGTAAAAGTGGTGATACTGGGGCAGGATCCCTATCATGGCCCGGGGCAGGCACATGGTTTAAGTTTTTCGGTTCCAAATGGCATTAAACCGCCGCCATCCCTTGTAAATATTTTTAAAGAAATTCAAAATGATATTGGTGTTGCTATGCCATTGCAATATGGCAACCTCACCCGATGGGCAGAGCAAGGTGTATTAATGCTTAATGCTGCTTTAACAGTAAGGGCAAACGAACCTTTTAGTCATGCAAAATTTGGGTGGGCCGATTTTACTGATGCAGTTATTCAAAAAATATCAGATGAAAAAAAGGGTATTATTTTTTTATTGTGGGGCAAATTTGCTCAGGAAAAACAAATGCTGATTGATGAAACCAAACATTTTGTTTTAAAAGCAGCTCACCCCTCTCCTTTTTCGGCAGATAAAGGCTTTTATGGCTGCAAACATTTTTCAAAAACAAATGAGCTACTGGTAAAGCAGGGCTTATCACCAATTGACTGGAAATTATTAACACCATAATTTTAATTAACAAACAATTCATGATTATTATAAAAAACATTTTTGCAAGAATCTGGGCACTTTGGGGTTTAATCAGCTTTCTTACCAGTTTTTTAATTATTTTATTACCCTCAATGCTATGCCATTTATATAAAGATGAAAAGAAAGGTCAGGATTTTTTTATTAAAGTTTCTAAATACTGGATGAACGTATGGCTGGTATTAATTGGTTGCCCTCTTACAGTAAAAGGAAAAGAAAATTTTATCACGAACGAGAATTACATTGTAGTATTTAATCATAATACTTTCCTCGATGTACCTTTATCGGCACCTTATGTGCCTGGCGGTAATAAAACTATTGCTAAAGATTCTTTTGCAAAAATACCCGTTTTTAACTGGTTTTATAAGCGGGGCGCTATTTTAGTAAATAGAAAAGATGAAAGAAGCCGCATTAAAAGTTATGAAGCCATGAAAAAGGTTTTAGCCACAGGTATCCACATGTGTATTTATCCCGAAGGCACAAGAAACAGAACTTCAGAGCCATTGAAACAATTTTATGATGGTGCTTTTAAATTAGCAGTAGAATCAAAAAAAGAAATAATTCCCTGCATACTTTTGGGAACAAAAAAGGCAATGCCGGTAAATAAATTGTTTTATCTTTTACCCACCCGTTTGCAAATGCATTTTTTACCAGCCGTATCATCTGATACTATTGCTGTAAAAGAACTTAAGGAAAAAGTGTTTACAATAATGAAGGATTATTATGTTACTAATAGTGGGGAATTTATTACTTCAAAGTAGTTTAACACTAAATAAATAATTCAATTTACAAATCATAAAAATACCTCGTTCTGTTTATTTTTAAATCTCTTAAAATAGCTGATTTAGGACTGATATTTATTGTGAAAAAACGGTTAGGGCCCACTGGCGAAAGATTAATAGCAATTTGCCAGCAATGCATCTCCCTGGTTAAATACATACTTACTCCTCCCAGTTCGCCGGTAGTTATATTGTAATAACCACTACCACCAATTTGCCATTTGGGGCTTAAATTTAAAGTGCCCGTAAAGCTTACATTTTGTGCTACCAATCCTTTAAAACCTGTGTAAGTTTCATTGGCTACCCTGTTATAGGTTAAAGCATATGAAAAACTTAAACTCCACGGAATATTAAAATTTGCAAACTCACCCGGGTTTTTGCTGATATAATTTGCTTCCTGCTGGTATTCATCCAATGGAAAACCCGACCCGGTGTTTTGCTGTTGATCTAAGGGATTATTAACAGGTAATTTTTCTTTTTTATCTCCCCCTTTAAAACTGGTACTTAACGAAACATTTCCACTGGTAAGGGTACCCAGAGAAAATGGTTTTTTACTCCACACAAATTTATCAATAAACTTTCCATTACTTGCGGTTTGATAGGGCATGGTAGTACCACTTGCCGAAATACTGAATTTTTCAAACAAATTTGTTCGTGCCTGTATACTAAAAGGTGCCAGTTTAAAAGAGTCGCCTAAAAGATTATAGCTGGTATTAATACTAAATCCATCAATCAAAGTAATTTTTTTAACAGCCGCTTCGCCGGTATCTTTTTTATTTTTTACTTTCATCTGGATATTATTATCAAGGCTGAATGTTATTGACCCCGATTTTCCTTCTCCAAATACCTGAGAAATATTTCCATCATAAATGGATGCCCTTGTAAAATTTTTACCTGTGGTATCAGTTTGAAAAGAATAATGATCTTTTCCATTCATATCGGGGTGATAACTAAAACCAAGGCTGGGCCTTATCTCGTGCCGTATGGCCTGCACTTTACTGTTTTTACCAAAGCCTATCATTCCAAAAATTCTTGTACTGCCCGAAAACCCAAACGACATTTCCCTTTCGGCATAAAAACCTTTTGATATTGTTGTATCAATTTTTTTGGTGGCGCTATTCCATTTTTTTACCACTTTATTCTGGTACCAGTTTTCCTGATAGCTAACAGACGGACCAATTTGCAATGGCCCCAATGGTGGCAATGATAATGAAATGGGTACACTGTGGGTTGCACCCCATTGCCACTTATCAATTAACTGTTTGCCAATATTGCTTGCAGTATCGTAAAAATAAGTAAGGCTTTTTACATTACTGTTTAATGCAACACCAACATTTTCGTACCATTTATAATCGGTAAGTGCTTCTTTTCTTCTAAATGGATATAAGGTGTTTACATTAAAACCTATATCAGGTAAATTAAGGTTGATAAGTTTGGTATTGGTATTTTGGTTATGGTTAGCGCTAACTGTTAGGTTAAAAGGTTTATCCTTCCACACTTTTGCATAAGTTACGGAGGAGTACAACGAATTTTGTAAATTTCGCTGTGGGTTGTTAGGTATCGATTGATTAAACTTACTGCTGCCTGCATTTACATTAGCACTAAAAGTTACACCCGGCCGTGATTTTGTATCTGCTGTATGCGACCAGGTAATATTAAAATTTCTACCGCCTGCTTTATCCAAATCCCTGAAATGCTGAATATTTAAATTTATGTTCCCTGCATAATGATAGCGTTTATTATACCTGGGGCTGATGCTGGCCGTCCATCCGCCATAAGAATAAAGTGTACCTCTTGCTACTGCATCCCAATGGTCGCTTATTATTTTGTAATAGCCTATCCCTTCCAAAGCCAGCCCTAAATTTTCATTGGCAGTAAAAGTGGGTGCAATTAAACCGGAGTGCCTTCCTTTAGATAATGGAAATATCCCAAAGGGTAATGAAATGGGCAAAGGAACACCTTCAAACTCCGGGTGTACGGGACCGGTAAAGGCCATTTTTTTATTTATGAATTTTATTTTTTTACTTACAAATGAAAAATGTGGGGTAT
>JAYSTT010000371.1:0-3085 GCA_043719495.1 Ferruginibacter sp.
CCCGGGGCCCGATCCTTGCTACGTAATACAACTGGTCACCATTTTGTTTTGCCAAAGTGGGATCGTTTAATAAATACATAAGTGTGTCAAGCTTTGAAATGGCTGCATGCTCAAATGCTATCATAGCATCCAAACTCTTTATATCATCCCCTAGATCTATAGTTAGCGATTTGATGAACTCTAATTCCTTGTCTTTTTCTACTTGGTGCTCCCGTATGTTTTCAGCCACAAAGCCAAGAAATACTGCCAGAAATAGCATTAAAAATTCCAAAAGGTATTCGCCCCATTTCTTTTTGTGTGTAACATGATGAGGATGTTTATGTACTTCCATATTTTCTGTTTCTTGATTTGGGTTATTAGTCTCTGTGTCTTTTGCAGGGATAATTTCGTCCGAAGGATTTTCGGATTGAGTATTTGGCGGGCTTTCAATAGGTTCTTCGTCTGTATTTTCTGCCATTTACTTTAAATTATTAGAGTGTCCGATTGCATGACGCACAACGAACAGGGCTTTGTGCAGGCAGGGCATTGTTGCTTGTCCAGCCCGGAACTGAAGCCCAATAAAGAAATAAAAGTACAAGATAACAACTAAAAGCCCAACAGAATTCCGTCCAGCCCGAACCAATGTACAGCGATGCAAAAAGCCGAAGATTGAACGTCCAGCCCTGCTTGCACAAAACCCCATGTTGTGCGTTCGTGCATTTGCCTATGAACTTCCCGATCTTTTGTCAAGTTGCTCAATGGTTCTCTTTGCTGCTGCCAATCTTATTTTTTTATTCTTTTCCACTAACTTTTCTGTTGCCCATTTTTCCATGCGGTGATGCAACGGCACCAGCAATGCTGCAATGCAAACCAATACCAATAGCATCAGTAAAGGCGAATGATGCGTTATTCTTTCCAAAAAGGGATGCAGCAATAAGTTTAGAAATTCAAACACAATTAGCAACGCAACCACACCTAAAAATTCGATGAGCCTGGTATTGGTAATAAAACTCCTGCTCAATAATAAAAAGATAATGACGAAACTGATAATGCCAAGAGCTATCAATACGTACTGGATATTTTCCCTGCGCTGTTGTGCTTCTTCGGCTTTTTTTGCATTGTCTTCTATAATACGCAGTTGTTCATTAAAAGCCAGTGCCTGTGTTTTATTGATATTATCCTGGCTAAAGATAGAAGCGTTCAGGTTGTCTCTCATCTTTGAATAATAATAAGCGCTGTCCGTTACATGAAGCGAATCAAATATCTGTTGCATAAACCCTGCTGCAGATAATCTTACATTATTGTTACTGTTCCGGTTGCCCCAATCCATTAATTGTATCGCCTGTTCGTGCGCTTCAATTATTCTTTTAGTGTTCAGGAGGAAACGAATGTATATTTCAAAAAAATCGAGCCTGCCGGTGCTGTTTTCAATAAGGTGGGTCATTTCCTTTGCCCTTTTAAAATAAACATCAGCCATTTCCATATCGCCCATTTTTGCATAAGCAAATCCACTTAAATAGAGTGCCCCGTATTGAAATGAGAGGCTTTTTAGTGTTGTACTCGTTTCAGTTGTTGCCTGTGCATAGTGCAATGCTGAGTCATATTGACCAACTAGTAAAAAATATTTCGACATATTACGCTGGTATTGTACTAGCATAAAATTGTACATCGGAGAAGATGGGTCAGGTAAATTCTCTCCTCCCTGCCTGATATTTTTAACAGCTTCTTCATTATTCTGAAGAGTAAAATAAACTAGCGAAATATCAAAATACAGAGAACTTATTCTTCTTTTGTCATGAACTTTTTCCGCCAATGGGAGTGCTCTAAAATAATATTCAAGGGCACCGGTATTGTCGGCTTTAGCAAAGGCCAAGTAAGATCCTGCCCAATTATAACTGATAGCAAGCAGTGAATCATTTTTTAATTGCTGCGCCAGTTGTATTAATTGAATAGGTACAGTGGAATCCTGGGCTCCTCCTTTTAATACGAGGTTATATTCTGCGATCTTAACGATGGTGCTGAACCTGTTGATCGGTTTTGTGGTATGAGCCAATACATTTTTGAGGCTGTCAGTGTATTTATCTTGCGCAAAAGAATTTTGTATAACGGCAATAAAACAAATAAGGCTTATCAGTTTTTTCATCGTTGCTTAGTTATTATTCGAGGTGATATTATTTTCGTATGCCGGTTCTGTATTTACTGTCATTTACTTTAGTTATTTGAGTGTTCGATCGCATGACGCACAACGTCAGTTTGTGAAAAAACCACTGTCGCCCTATAAATATACGCACAATGTGAATAGCCGCAAACCTAGTATCATTCTTGCAAAAAAAAATTATGCAATTTATAACAGGACAACACCGCCATCAAACCTACTTTGCCACATTGGAAGATCAAGTTGCCCGTGGATGAAGACCGTACTACATTTAGCTACAAAGATTACAAAAGCAATGCTATAAAAAAGAGCATGACGCTTAGTAACCCTGAATTTATCCGGCGTTTTGCCATGCACATTTTACCACTACGTTTTGTACGCATCAGGCATTATGGAATACTCAGCAGTACCTGGAAGCGGGTAAAATTTATGGAATTAAGAAAGCAGCTAAAAATGCCGCTTACAAAAATTGACATGAAAACAAAGTTACACAGTTGCCCTTATTGCAAAACGGGAACAATGATTACCATTATGATCTTTGGTAAACGAGGACCGCCGGAACAATACATTACCGGTGAAAAAAGGAATGCCTGCTAAATGTGGGTAAGGGGAGGTTTGTGCTGTTCAAAAAAAATAAAGAGATAATATACCCGATTACTAAAGAAATAAATGGCTTAGAAAAAATCGTACCCTATTTTTCCTTCGCAACTGCCAAATGGCAAATCGATAACTCCATAATACAATAGCCCTCTATAATTTGCCGGTTTCGTTCAACAGTAGGCTTCATTGTTGGTGCTACGCACCCAACGAGGCCTTAGTTGTTAGGCGGCGTTAACGACAAACTGGCGGATTGAGTTTAATTTATTTTTCAGAAGGTTATTTTCTTCTTCGATGTCAAAATCATCTTGTAATCCGAGCCAAAACTTCGCAGAGTTGCCGAAATATTTAGAA
>JAYSTT010000372.1:0-18677 GCA_043719495.1 Ferruginibacter sp.
AAATCTATTGGAATTAGTAAGCGACACTTTAGGCAACAATGCGGTAATAACGGATGATACCGTAATGGAAATTGCCCAGCAACGCATTGCCTTGTATGATAAAAAAGGCGAACAGCATTACGACATAATCTCTGCATTCATAAAAAGCATACGTGGCAGCGACCCCAATGCAGCAGTATATTATTTAGCACGAATGATTGAAGGTGGCGAAGACGTAAAATTTATTGCACGAAGAATGTTGATACTTGCCAGCGAAGATATTGGTAATGCAAACCCAAACGCCTTGCTGTTAGCCAATGCCAGTTTTGATGCAGTAAATAAAATTGGCTACCCCGAAGGCCAATTAATTTTATCGCAGTGCGCCATTTATTTAGCCAGTAGTGCAAAAAGCAACAGTGCAACTGTTGCCATTGGTATGGCCATGAATGCGGTAAAACAGCATGGCGATTTATCTGTGCCGCTACACATACGCAACGCACCCACTAAATTAATGAAGAAAGAAGGGTATGGCAAAGGCTACGAGTATTCGCACAATTACGATAATAATTTTTCGCCGCAGGAATATTTACCCAATGCCATTAAAGGCACATCGTTTTATGAGCCGGGTAAAAATTTACGGGAAGAAGAATTGCGGAAATTTTTAAAAACTTTGTGGAAGGACAAATACAAATACTAAAAAAAAATGGTGCATGGCAAAATTTTATTGTTTCTCATGTGTTACGAATATTATTTTATCTGTATTATTTTAAAGCAATTAAGCAAAATAAAATTATTGTTAGCAAGGTTATAAATGATATTGGGCATTAGCCTTTAAAATATTTGCTGGTCTGGTTTTTGATAAATATGTTTTATCTTTTCAATACTAAAAATTATTGCCATGAAACTTTTACAATACTTATTAGCTTTTGTAATAACTGCTTCGGCGGTTTCTTGTAATAAAGATGATAACCTAGGTGGTGGTGGTATCAATCCCACAACCGCACAAACAATTTTAAATGTAAATTATGGAACCGATGCAGCACAAAAAATGGATGTATACTTACCCGCCAACCGCAGCACTGCTACTACAAAAGTAATGATACTGATACATGGCGGCGGCTGGACAACGGGCGACAAAAACGATTTCAGCACTTTACAAAATGGAGTAGTTATTACAGATACTATGCGTAAGCGCCTTCCCGATTATGCTATCATAAATATTAATTACCGTTTATCAACAGGCATTGCCAATTTGTTTCCTACACAGGAAAATGATGTTAAGGCTGCGCTGCAGTTTATCTTTAGTAAATCGGCAGACTATGTTATAAGCGATAAGTATGTACTTGCAGGAGCCAGTGCCGGTGCACACCTTGCTATGCTACAAGCGTATAAGTATACAACGCCAGTAAAAATAAAAGCCGTTGTTTCGTTTTTTGGCCCCAGCGATTTAACAGATATGTACAACAACCCTGCGGGCGGCAACCCAATATTATCCATTGCATTGGCATCTGCCATTGGGGTAACACCTGCACAAAATGCTGCTATTTATACCAGTTCCAGCCCGATAAATTTTATAACAGGCACTTCGCCTGCAACCATATTATTACATGGCGGTGCCGATCCTGCTGTAAACCCAACCCAATCGCAGTTTGTAAACAACAAATTAAATTTGCTTGGAGCCACTTCACAATATGTTTTGTATGCCGGTAAAGGTCATGGCGACTGGCCTATTGCAACATACATAGATGCATTTGATAAAATACAGGCTTTTTTAGCTGCCAATGTACTGTAAAAAATTATCCGGATTTTATAAAAGCAGTCTCCAGTTACAGATGGATTTTTTATTTTACTTTGCATTATGAATTTAAAGTTTTTAATGGTATTTTTTTTTGTGGCAGTATGCATAAAGGTAATTGCTCAGCCTGATAACGAAGTATTCAGTAAGGCAGGTATAAAAGAAAACAGGGTAAAATTATATCGTAATATAACCGATAAAATTATCAGACAAAGTTTATCACTCCCCTTAATTGATAGTACCGAGGAAAAATGGCAGGGAGCATTTTGGGCTATGGAACTTATACAATACAAATCTCCCTGGGTAAATACAAGAATCAGTTATGCAATGGATTCGATTGAAAAAAGAAGTATCGATTTTCAAAGGGCATTGTTAGAACTGATATATACCAATCACCCAAAAATATTTGCAAAAAAAATATTTTCTTTATTCAAAAGTACTACCAATGCAAAAATATTTGCTATGTGTGCTGAGTATTTGTTACAGGCTGACAATTCTTTAACTAATAAAGACAAAATTGTAACTATAGCATATAACAAAGCCGAAAAATTCAGTAATAATGAAAAAGAAAGTTACTTAGTATTTGAATTGCTTTGGGCTGCTATGCCGGGCGCTGATAAATACGAAATTACCAGCCCCGAATTGTTTACGATACTTTTTAATAAAAACACTTTGCCTGGCAATACCATCCTGTACAGTATTCAACGTAAAAACAGAAACTACCCGGGTATTGCTATTGTAAGAAATGCTGCTGGCAGTTTTGTTACTGATAGTAACAACAGTATATTTAATGTACCCCAATTAGCAAGAAGTATTACCAACCTTCCCGGTTATTTAACTAACGGTAATACACCACAGGGTATATTTAGAATGACGGGATTTGCAGTAAGCGATAACAGTTTTATTGGACCTACCACAAATATCCAGTTATCAATGCCGTTTGAAACTACGGTGCAGCAGTTTTTAAAAGATTCCAGTATTACAGATAGTATCTGGGCAAAAGAGTTGTATCAAAAATTATTGCCTGAGCAGCTGCAGAATTATAAACCTTTGTTGCGTTCATTTTATGCCGGTGCCATAGGCCGTACTGAGATTATTGCACACGGTACCACAATAAATCCGGCATTTTATAGTCATAAGCCTTACTATCCTCAAACACCTTCCTTAGGTTGCCTGTGTACCCGGGAAACATGGAATGAGGTAAATGGTAAAAGAATGGAAAGTGACCAGCAAAAATTAGTGGATGCAGTAAAAAAAGCCGGCGGCGCAGATGGGTATTTAATTGTAATTGAAATTGGCGATCAGCAAAAACCCGTTAGTATAAATGAAATTTTACCTTATTTAAAAAAAACTAAATGAGTGATATTGAAAGCAGGAGAGATATTGAGCAACTGATTATCAATTTTTATGACAAAGTAAAACAAGACAAAACAATTGGGTTTATTTTTAATGAAGTGGTACCAATAAATTGGGAGCATCATATTCCGGTAATTGTTGATTTTTGGGAAACCATTTTACTAAATAATCCTGTGTACAAAAAAAATGCCATGGAAGTGCATTATGACCTTAATAAAAAAGTACACTTGCAAAAAGAACATTTTGAAAGCTGGATCTATTTATTTACTTCAACGGTAGATGAATTATTTGCAGGTAAAATTGCAACATTAGCCAAAACAAGGGCTAAATCTATTGCAGATGTTATGCTTTTTAAAATGAATAATACCAGTAATAATCATTCCATAGTATAATTTGCACACAGGATAGCAGAGAATGTTGGGTGCAATGTAAAATGAATGAGACAACAAATTAAGGCACTGAATAAAGATATCCTGTTGAGGTGTGATTAATTTTCACTTTTTTACTAAAAAAATGAAAATTAATAAACGGCTGTTGCCACCGAAGCTAAACAAAGAAAAAATGTTGATAACAAAACAAATAAGAACAAGCCGCAATCAAAATTCTCTTTAGAGGACAGAAGCTTATGGAAATAAACTGGGTACTTAAAAAATTTAATGAATTAACTCCTGCAGAGCTGTATGCCATTATGCAATTGCGCAACGAAGTTTTTGTAGTGGAGCAAAATTGTGTTTATCAGGATGCAGATGATAAGGATGCCAAAAGTTTTCATTTTATGGGATGGGATGGAGAAATATTAATGGCCTATACCCGTATAATTCCGCCGGGTATTTCTTATGCAGAAGCCAGCATTGGAAGGGTGGTTACCAAACCAAAATACCGTGCAACGGGTGCCGGAAGGAATTTGATGCAACGTAGCATTAGCAATACTTATAACCTATTTAATTGCAGTGTAATAAAAATAGGCGCCCAGTTATATTTAAAAAAATTTTATGAAAGTTTGGGTTTTGTTCAATGCAGCCAGCAATACCTTGAAGATAATATCCCACATATAGAAATGCTGCTTTCAAAATAATCCTATTAATAAAACAATATTTAACAAAACGTGCCGTTATTGTTAAGTGGTGTATTAAAATTTATCATGTGATAAGGTTTTGAGGCTGTTTTATGCCATAGTATTGATCCAATTTCTGTAGAAAACAATAAATCTAAATTCTGATGAAACCAAGTTTACCCAGCCATGTTGGTAAAATTTTACTGCTGCTTTTACTCTGCACTTCAGTGATGTACAAATCATATTCACAGGGTTTTATTTTTGGCAATGATAAAATTAAATGGGAAGTTGGCTTAAACTTCGGGCCAAGTTTTTTTTTAGGAGATTTAGGGGGTAACGCCGGTAAAGGAACACACGTTTTTACAAAGGATCTTAATCTGGAATTTACTAAATTAATGAAAGGTGCCTATATAACCGTATATCCTACTAAATGGTTTGGATTAAGATTAGCAGGCGGCTTAACCTTTTTGGAAGGAGACGATGCCGTGATTAATACTACTGGCCTGGATGAACTTTATCGCAAACAACGTAACCTCGATTTTAGAACAAATGTTTGGGAACTTAATGCCTGTGTTGAAATTTTTCCTACAATGCTTTTTAGTAACGACCCCGAAAATGAACCAAGGTTAAGGCCTTATGGTTTAATTGGTGTTGGGGTATTCAATTTTAATCCGCAGGGTTCACTTACAGCTGCCAATGGCAATAAAAGCTGGTATTACCTGCATCCGTTAAGAACTGAAGGACAGGGAATGGCAGAATACCCTGACAGAAAACCTTACCAGTTAACACAATTAAACATACCCATGGGTTGTGGTTTAAAATATTATATATCCGACAGGGTAAATGCAGGCGTGGAATATTTATACAGAAAAACATTTACCGATTATATAGATGATGTAAGTACAACTTATGTTGACTACAGGAATTTTGCCAAATATTTGCCTGCACAGGAAGCTTCGCTTGCAACAAAATTATCTGATAAAGCAAATGGAATTATTTTTCCGGGTATGACAAGGTTTGCTGCAGGTGAGCAACGGGGCGATTTAAAACATGGGGACACTTATTTTTCTGTGGTTTTAAAAATCGGCTTCAGGCTTGGACCCATTTACGAAAGCTCTTTTGCCAGAAGTGCAGCAAGGCAAACAAGGTGCCCGTCAGTGTATTAAAATTTGTAAAACCTAACACAATGAATAATAATTTACACATTAACCCCGTAACATTAAAAGCAGTATTTGTTTTAGCAACATGTATGTTTTTAATATTACACTACATGAAATAAAAAATATTAAAGAGTATGTAGTACAAAGTGATACAACAGAAGTCGGCCCCCAAGGATACCAAGGAATATATTTATATTACTTGCTACCCCTGAAACCACAACCTTAAGATTTCGTTACTATCCTTTGAACTAATTTTTGTGAGTTGATCTATTTCTTATAAAAAATCCTTGCTTATGCAGGGATCTTTTGCTTTAATTCAGTTTGTAAAAATTTAGCGGTAAAACTTTCTTTTACTTTTAGTAATCCTTCAGGGGCACCTTCATATAAAACCCTTCCCCCTCCATCACCACCTTCGGGGCCAATATCAATAATATGATCGGCTACTTTTATTACATCCATATTATGTTCTATCACTAAAACGGTATTGCCCCGGTCAACCAATTTATACAATACCACTAACAAGTGCTGTATATCCTGAAAATGTAAACCTGTAGTAGGTTCATCTAAAATATAAAAGGTTTTACCGGTATCTTTTTTTCCTAACTCGGTCGAAAGTTTTACCCTTTGTGCTTCGCCGCCACTTAAAGTTACAGCACTTTGCCCGAGGGTAATATAACCGAGGCCCACTTCCTGTAATACCTTTATTTTTCTGAAGATATAAGGCACTGCCTGAAAAAATTCCACTGCTTCATCCACCGTCATGTCCAGTACATCGCTGATGCTTTTTCCTTTGTAACGAATTTCCAATGTTTCCCGGTTATATCTTCTGCCATTACATTTTTCGCAATGCACATATACATCGGGTAAAAAATTCATTTCAATTACCCTCATGCCACCGCCTTCACAAACATCGCATCTGCCTGTTTTTACATTAAAGGAAAAGCGGCCGGCATTGTAGCCTCTTATTTTTGCTTCGGGTACTGCGGCAAATAATGTTCTGATATCTGTAAAGAAACCACAGTAAGTGGCTGGATTGCTTCTGGGTGTACGGCCAATAGGCGACTGATCAATTTCAATTACTTTATCAATCAGCTCCATACCCTTTATAATTTTATAGGGCAATGGGTTGGCTTTACTGTTGTAACAAAATTTATTCAGCAGCGGGTATAAGGTTTCATTTATTAAAGTAGATTTACCACTGCCACTAACACCGGTAACCAGAATTAATTTACCCAGTGGAAATTTTACAGAAACGTTTTGCAGATTATTTCCACTTACTCCAGTCAACTCTATAAATTTTCCATTTCCCTTTCTTCTTTCTTTAGGAATTTCAATACTTTTTTTACCATTTAAATATTGAGCTGTATCAGAGTTTGATTTTAATACAAATGCGGGAGTGCCTTCTGTAACAATTTCGCCACCATGTTTACCTGCCCTGGGCCCAATATCAATTAAATAATCTGCAGCCAGCATAATATCTTTATCATGCTCCACCACTAAAACGCTGTTGCCAATATCACGTAAATTTTTCAGTGCTGTAATTAAACGCTGGTTATCTCTTTGATGTAAACCAATACTCGGTTCATCCAGAATATAAGTTATGCCTTGTAACTGACTTCCTATTTGTGTAGCTAAACGAATGCGCTGGCTTTCGCCTCCGCTCAATGTTCGGGATGGACGGCCAACAGTTAGATAGGTTAAACCAACATCCAATAAAAATTGCAAGCGCTCCCGTATTTCTTTCAGCACATCTTTGGCAATGGCATTTTGTTTTTTATCCAATCGCAATTCTAATCCATCAAACCATGCCGCCAGGTTATCTAAATTCATGGCACTCAATTCGGCAATATTCCTGTCATCCACTTTAAACCAAAGACTTTCTTTTTTCAACCTGGTACCATTGCAGGTAGTACAATCAGCCAGCTGCATATATTTTTCCACCCAGGCTCTTAATGCTTCATTACTGTTGGGAGAAGCAAACCATCTTTTCAGCATGGGAATAATTCCTTCATAGCTGCCGGTATATTCTAAAGGAACGGTTTCATCACTCAGGTCTAAATTTAAATCGCCATTAATATTTTGATCGCCGTACAATAATAAATCCAATTGCTCTATAGGTAAATCGGATATTTTTTTATCTAAATTTATTTTATGCTTTTTTGCAAATGCAATCACCTGCTGAAAAACACTGGCTTCTCTTTCTTCTCCTAATGGCACAATGGCACCGTCTTTTACACTTTTATTTTTATCTGGCAATACTTCATCCATATCAATGGTATATACATTGCCCAAACCTTTGCATGTGGGGCATGCGCCATACGGGCTGTTAAATGAAAATGCATTAGGTGATGGTTCTTCGTAACTGATGCCGGTATCAATACACATTAATTGTTTGCTGAAAGCCCCCCTGCCCCCCAAAGGGGGGGTATCAGAGCCTGCAAATTCAAACTCGTGATTATTTCCTGAAGAATTATTTCCTGAAATTTTTGAAAGTTTTTTTGAATTTGCCTGGTGCAAAATCCCCCCTTCGGGGGGTGGGGGGGCTTTTTCTACGGCTACAAACAATAAATCTTTACCAATTTGTAAAGTTTTTTGCACACTCTGGCTCAGGCGGAATTTCATTTCATCATTCACCGGTAACCTATCCACCACCAATTCTATATCATGAATTTTATAACGATCCACCTGCATTTTAGGCACCAGGTCTTTTATCTCTCCATCCACCCTTACTTTTAAAAACCCTTTTTTTCTTACTTCTTCAAACAGTTCCCGGTAATGTCCTTTACGGCCACGTACCAATGGGGCTAATAAACTTATTTTTTTATTTTCATAGCGATCAAAAATTGCTGATACAATTTCTTCTTCACTAAACTTTACCATTTTTTTTCCGGTGTTGTAACTGTACGCTTCTCCTATCCTTGCATACAACAGGCGCAGGAAATCATAAATTTCTGTAACCGTACCAACAGTGCTTCTTGGATTTTTGTTGGTGGTCTTTTGTTCAATGGAAATTACTGGCGAAAGCCCTGTGATCTTATCAACATCGGGCCGCTCCATATCGCCTACAAACTGGCGGGCATAAGCGCCAAAGCTTTCCATGTAGCGGCGCTGGCCTTCATTGTAAATAGTATCAAATGCTAATGATGATTTACCGCTGCCACTAAGGCCGGTAAAAACCACTAGTTGATTTTTAGGAATCTTAATGTCAATATTCTTAAGGTTGTGTTCCCTTGCACCAAATACTTCTATAAAATCGTTGTTGCTGATTGCATCCGTAACGGAAGCCTTTTTTACTTTACCCATTTGTACTTACTTACTGTAAAGATACAAACAAAAGAGGTGGGGAATAGTTGGACAAACCCAGTTGAAGTAAGATGAGATTTTTCTAAATAATAACCTATATCTAAATTTATCTTTTCACTCTCACCCTCTTTTCAATAAATTTTCCATTTGCATTCCAGTCATTAGTTACATCTTTTCCATCTGGCATTTCCGCTTTTTCAAACCCATAAAAAATGAGTGTATCACCTTTCACTTCCCATTTTTGCCAGTTCTCACACCCTATATATGCAGTATCTGAATGAAAGGGAAACTTTTCTTTGTAGATATCGCCGTCAATTTCATAAGGGCCTGCTCCCGCTAGGTAAAATTTTCCCTGCTCATCATACATCATCAGTGAAAAGAAACCATCATGAAACATCTTAAACTGTTGCGGCACCCTCTTAGGGTGGGTTACCTTTCCGTTTTGCTCAAAGGATACCGTTATCCAGTTGCCCTCTATTGGAGATATTTTCTTTTCCGTTGATTCATCCGGTTTACTGCTATTTTGTTTTGATGTACAAGCCATTAAACCTGTTAGCATGATTACAGTTATGGCAATAAGGATCTGTTTCATAAAATTTCACTTTTATTGATTAGGTTAAAGTCTATGTATTAAGTGCTACGGTATCGCCTTTAGATCAGGTATTGCAGCAGGCGGGATATTTTATAATGTCCGGCTCGGAACAACAGCTGATTGAAAATAAAACCAAGAGCTTTTTAAAAAAATATCGGTCTCAATTACTCTTTAATTGTTGCATCATTACATCAGTTAACATATAAATCCTGCCATTTTGAATTAAACCATCTTCATTGAGATCATAGGTTACGCATAGAGGAACATTCACTTGTTTGCCAGTTGCAGCTATACCTGCAAATTCGCCAATGTGTTTGCCGGCAAAACTTGCTTCCAGCAAAGCGTTATTTTTCGTTATAACTGTATTGTTCACGATAATCTTAGCGTCAAAAGCAACATGATACAGGTAATTGATCATATCTGCTATTGCTTTGCGCCCATTGATTTCTTCTCCGGTGGTCATATTTTTGAACACAGCATTCTCTGCTACATAGATAACATCATGCGTTTTGAAAAACTCTTTTAGATTATTGATTGCGTTTGTTTGTCCTTTGATATCTGTTTCCATGAGATGCCATTTTAGTGTGATATAAAATTTTACTTTTAATGATCAGGTTAAGATGTATGTAATAAGAGCTAGTGTACTGCCTCAGCAGAAGGCACAACGCCGAGTTGTTCCATTAATGCCATTTGATCTGCCAGCATCCAGTGGCTTATTATTTTATTGTCTTCAATTTCATACCTTACTACAAAAGGGAAGTCAACGGTTTTAAATGTTGGGGGTATGGTGCCAAGATTACCCAGATGCGTTCCTTTTAACCGGGCCTGTAGTATAACACGGTTCCCTTCTGCCATCATTTCATCAATATAAACTTCATATAGGGGAAACGCCGCTTCAAAAAATTCAATATGGCCAATCAAAGCTTCATCGGTCATATACTTTTCCAGTAACGCCCTGGTTTTGGGAACGCCTCCTACAGCGTTTAAATAGTTAATGATAAACTCTTTGTTTTTTTGTTGCTGTTCCATAAAATAATTTTTTATAAAGTAAAGTTATATGCATTTATATCCCTTTTGTTATCGCTTTTGTTGCAATTGTTTATTTGTTTGTTGCATTTAGATTGATCCGGCGAAACTGGGAAGGTGTTATACCATATTTTTCAGCAAAGACTTTTGAAAAATTGCTGGGTGTACCAAATCCCGTTCTGAATGCAGTTTCACTCACAGACAGCTCTGTAGTTTCCAGCAATTCCTTTGCCTTTTCTAACCGCATCGTTTTAATATAAAAACCCGGCGAATTGCCGGTTAATGATTTTAATCTCCGTAATAACTGTGCCCGGCTCATGGCCATGACATCGCTCAGCGCATTGGCATCAAATCGTTCATCATCAATATTATCTAAAATACATTTATTAATATTGGTAAGAAAAGCAGCTTCCTTAGGTCTTGTTTCAGATAACCTGGCAACAGGGTTATTTAGTTTTGCAAAATGATTTTTGATTCCCTTTACAAATGCAGTATAATTGATAGCATTTCCATTTAGAGCAACCGGCGTTGTTACAGAAGGGCTTAAGGAGTAACTGACTTCAAAAGTGCTTTCATTTGATTCAGCAGAGAATAAGGTTACCGGCAAATTGCTGTTTTTTGTTATAGCCGTTACCATTTTAAGATTGATACCGGTATTTCTTATTTTTACGGATACATATTTAACACCTGCTTTTTCTATTAGTTCTGCGCTTAAATAAAGAGTATTATTATCCGGCATATAATCAATAATAGAAGAAATTAATTTTGTAAAGCCGGTATGCAGTTCACTCTCAGAACAATCAAGCCTTATTTCTTTTTCACTTGCAGTAAAATCAAGGTTGATATTTTTTTTCTTTGCATAAGGTCGCAGGCCCAATAACAGGCTTTTTAAAAATGGGACAATATCAACTTCGGCAGGATAAATCAAATCGTTTCTTCTTTTAAAAGATAAACAATAAAATCAAAATTTATAAATGTATTATTTGAATATAAAACAACCTATGCCTATAGATATTTCTTAACCTGGTTACCTTTCTTTTATCTACTAAATATATAATAATTTTAAATACAAGACTAATTTTAAAAAGTTTTACAGCTGGAATCTCTAAATAGATGCACATTTGGCTTACTGTAATTTTATTTGTCTCTTTATAAAAAATTAATTCAACCTAACAGCCAATACTGTTTGCTATTTAATTTACCTGGTAAAAAAGAAGATGAAATACCAGAAAGCGTTTTTACTGACCGGACTTACATGAGTACAACTGCAAAAACAAATGCCTGCATCGTATTAGCTAAAGAGCAACCCGATACATTATTTATTTGCTGGTTTAATGAAACGCTTAAAAAATTACGAGCAGTATTCAGAGAAAATGGAATTGATGAATTGATTGTAATTGATACCAAACAAATACACATCGGTATGTTAAATAATAAAGCAGTAGTTTTTGCAGAACATTATCCACTTCACGAGAAAGAGTTGGCACTGGTTGAACACTGGCCTTTACAAAAAATTATGGTATACAGCTCCATGGATTAACCTTTGTTTAAGCATTTGGGCAGCGAAAAAATGATTCCATTGATGAAACTGCTGGGAATGAAAGAGGACGGGGTAATAGAGCATTCCTTTGTTTCAAAATCTATCATTAAAGGTCAGGCAAAAATTGCTGCAATGGTAACAATGGAGCAATTTGCCCATTTGCAGGAGGAGTGGCTGGAGAAAAATATAAAAATTTCTTCCCCATGAAAGTCAATACAGTAAAGCGTTTCTGTATTTTTATAAATTTATTTTGATTTTTTATTTGGAACTTTCCAATTTCCAATCTTATCTTTGCATCAGTTCTTTAAACATTTCTTATCAAGAAAGGCAGAGGGTAATGGCCCGTTGAAGCCTTGACAACCTATCTTTTATTATCCTTCGATAAACTCAGGATGACAAAAGAAAAGGTGCCAATTCCATCACGCCTAAGGCGTGACAGATAAGTCAGATTAAAAGCCTTAAATATCTTCAACAACATATTAAAAGCTCATCTGATTTACGGATGAGCTTTTTTGTTTTCAGCAACCCCGAAAGCGGCTTTCAGCCCTGTCGGCGGTTGAGAAAAAGTCAACCGCTCAATAAAAACCTTTTCCTGATAAGTATTTTATCAAACAATAAACGAATTAACAACAATGGCAACTAATCAATTAACAATCGGCCTGTTTGGCTTTGGCGTAGTAGGAAAAGGTTTATACGATGTACTACAGAGCACGCCAACATTACAATCGTCTATAAAAAAAATCTGTATAAAAAATGCAGATAAAAAAAGAAGTATTGCTACGGAAAATTTTACAACAGAAGCACAGGTTTTACTGAACGATAAAGACATTAATGTAATTGTAGAATTGATTGATGATGCTGATGCTGCATTTGAAATTGTAAAAACTGCATTGCAAAATGGTAAGGCGGTGGTAAGTGCCAATAAAAAAATGATTGCCGAGCATTTTGAGGAACTGTTGACATTGCAGGAAAAACATAATACCCCTTTTTTATACGAAGCTTCCTGCTGCGCCAGCATGCCCATCATCCGCAACCTGGAAGAGTATTATGATAATGATCTGCTGCAATCTATCCGTGGAATTATCAATGGCTCCACCAATTTTATTCTCACTAAAATTTTTGATGAGCAATTGGAATTTAATGCAGCCCTGCTTTTGGCGCAACAACTGGGCTTTGCCGAAAGCAATCCTAAACTGGATATCGGTGGATTTGATGCAGCAAACAAACTGGCCATTTTACTGGCACACTCATTTGGCGTTGTTACCAAAACGGATGCCTTTATTTTTAATGGTATTGAAAACATTTCTTTAAATGATGCAGTGGTGGCTAAGGAAAAACATTACGCCATTAAGCTGGTGGCCAATGCACAAAAATTAGCTGATGGTAAGCTGGCGGCATTTCTGTTGCCACAATTTGTAACCGAATCCGACGATCTTTATCACGTAAAAAATGAATTTAATGCGGTAACCACTGAAAGTACTTTTTCGGATAAACATTTCTTTAAAGGAAAAGGTGCGGGGGCTTTCCCTACAGCATCGGCAGTACTGAGCGATATTTCTGCGTTGCGGTACGATTATAAATATGAATACAAAAAGATACACCACCAAACAGATACTGTTTTAAGCAATGATTATTATTTAAAAGTATTTGTAAGTGTGGATGATATTGCCAAACTTAATAAAGAAGATTTTGAGTGGATAGAGGAATGGCATAATGAATTTAATTTCAGTTGGCTAACGGGTGTTATCCATGCGAATAAATTATTCAATACAAACTGGTGGAAACAAGCTGGTGTTTCGTTGATTTTGTATCCGGAAGCTATTATTGAAAATATTGATTACAAGAAAATAAGCAAGCGCAGTCTTGAACTGGCTGGTGTTGTATAGGCTTTGCTCAATTTTTGTTGTAATTGTTAGCAAATATCTAAAATTTCAGATGAAAACAAATAAATTTAAAAGGTTTAAAACTTTAGCAGTATATTTGTCTACCAATTAAATAGACTTTAAAGATTATGTTCAGTATTTCTCCCATAATGTGTAGGTGTAAATGTTGCATCATCATGGTTTACCATTGCTAAACCCAATTACTAAATATTTCGCTCAACTCAATCAAATGAATTAAAATAAATGACAGCTGCACTTAAAAATACTATTGCTCAATTACTCTACCAGTTTAATGGACTAAATGCAACTGAATTTATACAACTGCTTACAGCACAGTTTCCTGATCAGGTTACATTCTCATCCAGCTTTAGTTACGAAGACCAGGTAATAACCCATGAAATATTAGATAACCAGCTGCCTGTAAAAATTTTCACCTTGGATACCGGTCGTTTGTTTGCAGAAACATACTCTGTTTGGAACAGCACCAATGAAAAATACAACACTAAAATAAAAGCCTATTATCCGCAGGCAAATACCCTTCAGGAATTTGTTGAAGCCAAAGGCCCCAATTCATTTTACGAATCAGTAGATAACAGGAAACAATGTTGCTTTATAAGAAAAGTGGAACCATTAAAAAGAGCATTGGCAGGTAATGCTGTTTGGATAACGGGCTTACGTGCCGAACACTCTGCAGACAGAACCAACTTACCCATTATTGAATGGGATGAAGCTAATCGAATAATAAAATACCATCCTATTTTAAATTGGACAACAGCAGAAGTAACCGCTTACATCCGCAGCAATCATGTTCCTTACAATCCGTTACACGATAAGGGTTTTGAAAGTATAGGTTGTGCGCCATGTACAAGAGCCATCAAACCAGGTGAAGATTTCAGGGCTGGCCGCTGGTGGTGGGAAGATGCCGATAAGAAGGAATGTGGGTTACATGAAGCCCCCTCCGCCCCCTGAAGGGGGAACCTGGGCTACAATAATTCAACTATGGTTTATAATTAAAAATCTTAAATTATTTATACAAAACAGAAAATGCTTAACGAAAAAAAAGAAATAACAAATCTAAGTTCCCCTTCAGGGGACAGGGGCTTTAGCTTAAATTACTTAGAACAATTAGAAGCAGAAAGCATTCACATTTTTAGAGAAGTGGCGGCACAGTTTGAAAGGCCTGCCCTGTTGTTCAGTGGTGGTAAAGATTCCATCACTTTAGTGCAATTGGCAAAAAAAGCATTTGCCCCGGGGAAAATCCCTTTTCCATTAGTACATATTGATACCGGCCATAATTTTCCGGAGGCATTGGAATACCGGGACAGGTTTGCAGCAGAAATGGGCGCAACTTTAATTGTACGTAAAGTGGGAGATACCATTGCAAAAAAAAATTTAACCGAGCCCAAAGGAAAATTTGCCAGCCGCAACTGGTTACAAACTTTTACTCTGCTGGATACCATTGAAGAGTTTGGTTTTGATGCCTGTATTGGCGGAGCAAGACGTGATGAAGAAAAAGCAAGGGCTAAAGAAAGGATATTTTCTGTAAGAGATGAATTTGGTCAGTGGGACCCAAAATTACAAAGGCCGGAGTTGTGGAATATTTTTAATGGCAAAATTCATAAGGGAGAAAATGTAAGGGTATTCCCTATCAGCAACTGGACCGAATTGGATGTATGGAATTATATCCGTGCCGAAAATATTCCTTTGCCTTCTATTTATTTTACCCACGAACGTGAAGTGATTGAATACGAAGGGCAATTGATTGCTGTATCGCCTTTTATAAGAATTGATGAAACCGATGTGATTGTAAAAAAACAAGTACGCTACCGCACCGTGGGTGATATGACTTGTACCGCAGCAGTAGAAAGCCTTGCAGCCACATTAGAAGAAGTGGTGAATGAAATTAAAATTACCAGAATTAGTGAAAGAGGTGAAACAAGAATTGATGATAAGGTAACAGAAGCGGCTATGGAAGATAGAAAGAAGGGTGGCTACTTTTAGCCCCCGGCAGCCCCTCCTATCCTCCCCAAAGGGGAGGGAAATGAAGAGGATTGAAGGAGACGATTAAAGCGGAATTACAACGCTAAGATAAAAGTTGAAGAATATACAAAGGTTGAAATGCTTAATTACAACTGTTGAAATATAACAAAAAGTTAGGCCTCCCTCTCTTTGGGAGAGGGAACGAGAGTGAGGCCGTTGAATAAAGAAGTATTGTTGAAGAGTGCGACGCCACTGAAGATGATGGAAGAACAAAAAGATTGCAACAAAATTATTTTTAACCATCAGTATTTAACTTTTAATAATACTGATACAAACCAAGTTCCCCTTTAGGGGACAGGGGCTTATGGACATACTTAGATTTATAACCGCAGGAAGTGTTGATGATGGCAAGAGTACTTTGATAGGCCGTTTATTATACGATAGCAAAAGTATTTTAGCCGATCATTTAGAAGCGATTGAAAAAAGTACCAAGAATAAAGAGAATGGCGAGATTGACTTGGCTTTATTAACCGATGGCCTAAGAGCAGAAAGAGAACAAGGTATTACCATTGATGTGGCCTACCGCTATTTTAGCACCGATAAAAGAAAATTTATTATTGCTGATGCACCGGGCCATGTGCAATATACCCGTAACATGATAACCGGTGCAAGCAATGTTGAACTTGCAATTGTTTTAATAGATGCAAGGCGTGGTGTAGTGGAACAAACACGCCGTCACAGTATCATATCTTCTTTGCTGGGCATTCCGCATGTTGTAGTTGCTATTAATAAAATAGACCTTGTTAATTATTCGGAAGATGTGTTTAATAATATAGTGATTGAATACAGTAAACTGGCGCAACAATTAGGCCTTGAAAACGTAACCTACATTCCGCTGAGTGCATTAAATGGCGACAACATTGTAGACAAATCTTTGTTAACTCCCTGGTACGAAGGCAAAGCATTATTGGAATTTTTAGAAGAAGTTGAAATTAAAGATGCAGTGAATCTTGCAGATACCAGGTTTCAGGTACAGTATGTTATTCGTCCACAAACCGAAGCATTGCATGATTACCGTGGATACGCAGGAAAAATAACCAGTGGTATTTATAAAAAAGGCGATAAAGTAAAAGTATTACCAGCAGGTATTGAAACTGCTATTGATAAAATTGAAATTGCCGGTGTGGAAGTACAAGAAGCATTTGCGCCACAAAGTGTAACGCTTTTATTAACTGATGATATTGATATCAGCCGTGGCGATTCCATAATAAAAAGTACCGAAGTAATGGCTGTTACCAACGAAGCCGATGTATTGTTTTGCTGGTTAGATGACAAGCCTTTGCAAACGGGTAATAAATATTTGCTGCAACATAATAACCGCACAGTAAGAACAGTCATTAAAAATCTGGCATACAAAATTGATGTAAATACTTTAGAACATATTGAAGAGGTGCAGCAGGTAAAATTAAATGAGATAGTAAGGGCATCAATAAAAACTGCAGCACCTATTGTGTTTGACAGTTATAAAAATAACCGCAGCAATGGCGCTGCCATATTAATCGATGAAACCAGCAATGCAACAGTAGCAGCAGTTTTATTTCAATAATAAAAAATGGAACAACAATTTTATCACTCGATAGTAAATTTTAAAAAGCAACAAGGCTGTTCATTTCCTGATGCTTCCAGGGCGAAGGATTTTGTGGTAAAATTTTTTGAAGTATTGTTTATCTGCAAAACAGAAGCGGATAACAACAGCTTTGAAATTGAATCGCAGTTAAAAAAATTAGAACTTCAATTACAATTATTACTCTATCCCGTTTTGCACAGTGAAGCTTACTGCGATGAGCAAACCGCAACATTTTTTAAAACAGTTCCATCACTATATAAAAAACTGCTGCTGGATGCTAAAGCAATTTTTGAAGCTGATCCTGCGGCTAAGAATATTGATGAAGTCCTGATTGCATACCCCGGTTTTTTTGCAATAGCTGCACACCGGATTGCTCACCAGTTGTGTCAGCAAAAAATTCCATTACTGCCACGTATCATCAGCGAATATGCCCATAGTAAAACTGGTATTGATATTCACCCTGCTGCAAACATTGGTGAATCATTTTCAATAGATCATGGTACAGGAATTGTAATTGGCGAAACGGCCATAATTGGCAATAACGTAAAAATATTTCAAGGTGTTACACTGGGAGCTTTAAGCGTACAAAAAGAAAAGGCAAGTGAAAAAAGACACCCCAGTATTGAAGATAATGTAGTAATATATTCAGGTGCAACTATTTTGGGTGGAGAAACTATTGTTGGACATGACAGTGTTATTGGTGGCAATGTTTGGCTTACCAAACCAGTACAACCGTTTTCAATTGTATATCAGCAGGCAGATATAACTATTCAGGATAAAAAAACATTTACAGAACCATATAATTATTTTATTTAAAAAACTAATAATGAAAGCAAATAACATTTTAGCAACTATTGGTAATACTCCGCATGTACGCCTTAACCGATTGTTTGGTAACGACCACGAAGTATGGATGAAGATGGAAAAAAATAATCCTGGTGCCAGTATTAAGGACCGCATTGCACTAGCCATGATTGAAGATGCAGAAAGCAAAGGATTATTAAACAAAGACAGTGTGATAATTGAACCAACCAGTGGAAACACCGGTATTGGTTTAGCATTAGTGGCTGCAGTAAAAGGTTATAAGATTATTTTAGTAATGCCTGAAAGTATGAGCATTGAAAGACGCAGGCTAATGAGTTTATATGGTGCTGAATTTGTTTTAACACCAAGAGAAAAAGGTATGAAAGGTGCCATAGAAAAAGCAAATGAACTGGCAGCAGAAACAAAAAATTCATGGGTACCTCAGCAATTTGATAATCCTGCCAATACTGATATACATCGCAAAACAACCGCTCTTGAAATCTTAAATGATTTCCCAGAAGGGCTGGATTATATTATTACAGGAGTAGGTACCGGTGGCCATATTACAGGTGTGGCTG
>JAYSTT010000373.1:0-3084 GCA_043719495.1 Ferruginibacter sp.
AACAAACTACCACCGCTTCTGTAATTTCCACCTGCTCTTTCAGCTATGTTTTTGATGGTGCATTTTGGACTAAATAATATTTCACTTTGGTATAAAATAAAAATCCCGTTGTATTATTACAACGGGATTTTTATTTACTTTGGCAAGTTTTGCCGAAAATTTACAAATATCTTTCCTTTAAAATGTTGATATGGTGGTATACATGGCCAATTGCAGTAAAGCCCATACTGTTTACTGAGGCAGCATTGTTATTGGCAGTACCGCTGTTATTCAATGTTTCTGCAGTAAAACTGCCAAACAGCAATTCAGTTGATTTTCTTACTAATAAAAATTCATCAGCTAAATCTTTCCAGGTTCTGTGATTGGCATTACTGTTGGCTGCATAATTGTTTTCATCAAAACCGGGTAAAGATGCCTGTTCTTTGCGTGCAAAACATAAACTCCGGTAAGCAAAAATGCGTTCGGTATCTGTAATGTGCTGAAGCAATTCTTTAATGGTCCATTTATCGGGGGCATATGCATAATTGGATTTTTCTTCGCTGATGCTATGCAAAAAATCCCTGATGATTGAAAATTGCTTTTGAAAGGCAACAGTTAAATCTTCCTCAGGTACCTGATCGATATATTTTTGAAAATAAACCGGATGAGATGAAGACGATGGCTTTGACATGGAGGTTTTTTTTAAAAATTTTATCAGAAACTAAAAGTACAAAAAAATTAGCCATCAACCGTATCCGATTAAAAAACTAAAGTTGGTGATTATAAATAAAAACCAAAAGAATTCCTTCAGGCCATAATAATATACCACAGTAATTGCTGAAGTACCAATGTTTTTCAATGCTTTATTTTGAACATGCCCTTTTATAGCTGCTGTTTTAGTCCAGGTAAAAATAATTACCTTTGTTTAAATCCAATTCCTTTGATAATAAATTAAAATTTTCTTCGGTTGGTTTCAGGTTAATATATTTATCTATTATAGTTCTGTTTCTGTAAATAATAAATGTATTTTCTATACCTGGATTAATCTTATTGAGGTTTGCTTCACTTTCTGTATCAGCAAATGAAGGAACAAAAGTCAATGCAATATTTTTTAAGTTTAATTCTATACCTATTCTTTCTAATTCTTTTTGTCGTTTGTCTTTATTATACGCTTTGGCATTTCCATACACGAAATAGGCTTTCAAATACTTACTTCTTGCAACGCTTTGCTGTTCTAAAAAAACCAGCCATTTTTTGATATCACTCCAATCAGGATTGTTGCCTACAAAATAAACTATACCGTGATAGCGGCCATATTTACACACAGGGCATGCCCTGGAACCTTTATCAGGCCCAAAGGCGTGAAAAGGAATGAAAGAAGGCTGGTCCTCGCCAATTTGAAGCCCTGATTGTACTTCCGTTTTAATTGTTTCAGGATAGTTTGGAATGTTAAGCCCCAGTATAATATTGTGTTCTGCAATTTGCAGGTCATCTTTTTTAAATACTCTTAATATGCTACTGCCGCCACGATTTTCCAGTCTCATTCTTTTTTCACCTGTTAATAATTTATCATCGTCAAATACAAATTCGTCAATGTAATATTCTTTATCAATGCTGGGCTCTTTTATAGAAGGATGTATATGTGCTTCAATGTTTCTATTTGGATAAGGTGCAGGCTTTACAGTATAAATGGCATATTTGCCATTGGCATCTGATTTTACCCAACCTCTGATATAGCCGTGCCGCACTACTCTTGGGTCTAATCCCTGTTTGCCGGAGTACAAACCATTAATATCTGTATGGTAATAATAGAGAATAACATCAGGGGCAGGTGTTTTCCCGTCTAATTTATATATGGTGCCTGTAATTAAAATTTTTTGCCCTTTTTGTGTCCAACCTGCACTGGTGTCAACAGATTTTATATTTTCAGGCATACCAATATAGATAAACTCGCCGGTTTCAAATGGGCCACCAACAATGCCGCTTTTATTATTTGAATTTGAAGTTGCTTGTTTTGTTTGTCCGTTACAACTTGTTAAAAGACTGAACAAAAAAATAAGGAGTCCATAATGAAATATTTGTTTCATATCCAATGAGTGTTAGTTAATAGGTTGCATAAAATTACTGGTTCTCTGTTCCCGGCCGGCAATTCTTCTTTATTACTTTGATAATTTTCTAATTACCTTTTCAACTCTTATTTTCTTAGTGCCTTTCTCCATGTCAGGAAGCCGTGCTGTTAATATTTTTGTGAAAGTTGTCTTGTTTTTGTCGTTTACAATGGGCAAAGCATTTTCTGCATACATCGGCAATTGATTTGGCGGACTGATTTTCAAACGTTCGTTAAGCAAGAAAAAAGCATTTTCTGCATATTCTTTTATCGCACAAAGTTTGATAAGAATTTTTACACAGTTATCGTTGGTAATAACAGAACCTTTGTTGGCCACTTCAATAATTTTTCCTAATGCATTATAAATTTTATTTGGGCATTCATTAGTAATGGTATTCAAAGCTATCATAGCACCCCATTGCAAACGATTATTTTTTGTATCAAGCAGTGCCAAAAGTTCTTTACTAAATACAGCCAATAATTTTGGTTTCAGTACCCCAATTTCATAAATCACTTTTATGCAGTCACTTTGTATGCCTTTTTTTGTATGGTTGAGATTCTCCATCAATTCTTTTACGGCTTTTTTGTTATTGCTCATTGCAATTTGTTTGGCCAATTCCTGATTTGGAATTTCATCTCTACGATTTAATGAAGTGGCTAATTTACCAATTATTATCATACAGGTTTTGTTAATTGATTTTTTCGGCAAAATTTAAACAATACAAATGGTAGTAATTTTTTGTTTCCTCCCCACTATTGGTTTTGGCTATTTTATCTAATCAAAATAATCATTCCCTTTATATTTACTTCCTGCTGGTTTTTTTTATACCGTATAGTATATACATAAGTTCCTGCAGGTTGCGGCTCTCCTTTTAAATTCCCATCCCAGTTAACTATCTGGCCTTCGGTATGATAAACTAACTGTCCAAAGCGGTTATATACATTTACCACAGCTCCAAAAAGCGGATCAAGAAAGGGGATACGCCAGTTATCATTTT
>JAYSTT010000374.1:0-7473 GCA_043719495.1 Ferruginibacter sp.
ATGGCATGTGCCGGATTGGGACAGGTTAAAAATTCCGGGGCCAGCAGGTTTGCAATTTTTTCCAGCAGCCGTACTTCTGAATCTTTTATTTCGTTTCCAAGATTATATAGTTCCGATGATAATGCTTCCAGCATCAGCTTTACAATAGGATCAAGATCTTCGGTATTTTTTATGTTCCAGTAATTCAATGCGTGTTTCAGCATCCTGTTACTGATAATTTCCTTGGTATTGGCCGAACCTGAAAACATACGAATGGGTTTAAATTAATCTACTGCCAGCGGGCTTAAGAACAAACTATTATTAAAAGTAAAGGATTCACCGGTTTTATGAATGATGCCGGTGAGATGTATATCAACCCGCTTTTTAATTTCGGCATATTGTTTTATCAAATGAAACTTTTCAATTTCAGTTATCTGCACATCTAACTGTATGTTCGATAAGCGGTGTTCGTGTGTGGTAATGGACTTAATAAGTGATTGTCTTAATTTTTCTTCCCATTTATTTTCACTTACTATCAGTTCAAAATCCAGGTCCCAAATTTCGCATCCAAAACTGGGATCGTGCCGGTGTTCTCCAAACCGGGTCATAATGATAAGTTCCAGCGTTTTTTTGATAGATTCTTTCATATCTGCATTTGGCAACTCATTGCCTTCCAGCAAGGACGATAGTTGAAGCGGTATTTTATAATAAACGATATTCATTGCAGAAGTTGTACCACAAAATACACTCCCTTTTTCTAAAAAAGCACATAATGCCATCTTTATTTCGCAAGTAGCCAAAGGGCTGCGTTGAAATATTTGATGGAGTTATGCCAACAGAAAGCTGCGTAAGCCTGCTGCTAAATTTATGTAACCAATGGCTATTCTTTGTTTTATACTACTCTTCATTGCGCATTCGCCACTGTTATGAGACACAAGAGGCAGTGAAGCTTTCATAATGCCAATAGTTACGCCAAATGCGTGGAGTATTTGAATCTTTAAATGTACGCAATTCATTGGCTTCGGCAGTTGGCGAGGACCCTCAACTGCGGCCTTGGGATAGCTTACGGCTTTTGAACTCTTCGCAGTAACGCCAACAGCGAGGAAAGAGGGAGGAAAAAAAGAAGTTTACAAAATAAAAGTACCCTGTTCAGAGGGTACTTGCATTGAATTTAAAAAAGGCGATAGAAATACTACCGCCAATTTTTCGGTATGACTATTGTTTAATTATTTTTTTAGTAGTCACATGGTTACTACCACTATAAATTTTAATAAAATAAACACCTTTAGGAATGTCTGTTAATATTATTTTAGTCATGTTAGATGATGGTTTTTGCTGCTTTAATAATTGCCCATGCGTATTATAGATTTTAATTACTGTTTGATCTAAAATACTATTACTTGGTAAATTGATATTGACAAAGTCTGTTATGGGGTTAGGATAAATACTTAATATTTTGTTTTGGATACTAGTTTCAGTATTCGAACCACTACAATTATCGTTAACCTTTGTGCCTTGAAGTTCTGCTATTCTAGTACCTCCACAGTCGTCCGTGTATTCAACCATAATTGCATAACCACCGGGATTATTGTCTAACTGGATGCCAATAAATTGAGTTCCCTGTCCCGAAGTGATAGTACCACCTATTACAGACCAATTTGTGGCAAGAAATGGTGAAATGCTAGAATAAACATTAAATGATGAGCCAACGCAAAATTGATAGTTATCGGGAATGCCCCCTATAATGTAAGTTGATGGGGTGGCAGTTGTACCTGATAGAAGTTGCCTAGTTACGGGTACTCCACATCCATTATTTACTGTAGCTGCCAGAGTAAATAATCCATCAGAAACTCTTGTTAACGTTATTTGATTTCCAGAAGGATTTGGATTAACAATGCCAGTAGGAGTTACAGACCAAGTTACTGCAAGATTTGTATTGATTGTATATGTTTCTGAAGTACAGATGTACGAAGGGCCGGAAATTGTCAGTGATTGATTTGCTACCAAGCAAACCGCTTTTTCTGCATTAATGCGTCCATAACCAACCTGATTATCCCACGTACCATTTGGATGCCCACCGATAGTTTGATAATTGTATGTAGTGGGTAAAACTTTATCTGTACTATTTTCTAAAATATTTTTTGCTTGGATACCAGTTAAATTGGGATTCGCTGATAATATTAATGCAACTACTGCCGCAGCATTTGGACAGGCGGAAGAAGTGCCATTAAAATCAGACCTGTAATTTGTAGAGTTATAACCTGCACTCCCCGAAATGTCGGTAGTATAGATTTGAACGCCAGGAGCAACCACATCAATCTCAGAACCAAAGTTCCCACCCCATGATTCACCATCACATGAAGTTGGTGATTTTCTTTCATCACACATTGAACTTGCTCCAACAGCTATTACATTAGATAGTGATGCAGGAAAACTAACAGAGCTGTTATTATTGCCTGTTGCAAATACAACAACACAACCTTTTCCGCTTCGGCCATTATTTACTGCATTATCAATTGCATCTTTTATTGTATTGCTGTAACTGCCACCACCCCAAGAATTGCTCAATACATCTGCCCCATGTTGCCATGCCCAATTTATGCCACCAGCTATCCAGTTGTCATTAGTAATCCAAGCCCTGCTTGGGTGTCCTAATGGGAAGCCATTTGAGTAAGCTATTCTAATAGGAATTATTTTTGAGTTGTAGGCAACTCCGGCGATACCAATGTTATTATTTGCAACAGCAGCTACAATGCCAGCACAAGCTGTACCATGTGCATCATTTAGTGAGTTATTTGGTGCGCCATTTGAATTATTACCAGTAGCATCATAACCAGTAAGTAAATTTGTTTGTAAATCTGGATGTATTAAATCTACACCTTCGTCAATAATTGCAACTTTTACCCCTGTTCCAGTAGCAATGTTCCAAGCATTTTCTATTTTCATATCTGCACCACTGGTACCACCTAAGTAACCTTGGTTTTTAATTGACCATTGAGAAGCAAAATATTGGTCATTAGTAAATGGTTTTAATTCTCTTATAAAATTGGGTTCAGCAAATTCTATTCTGCTGTCTGCTTGTAACTGATTAACAATTTGAAACAATTTTTCAGTAGTTACCGAATTTGATGATAAAGTAAAAGTGTTAGCCGTTATTACAGATGGTCTTATTATAAAATCATAACCCTTTATTATTTCGGAAATAGTAAAATGATTTTTAACTTTTACATTTATTTCGCCTATGGTTATTTGTTTAACACCATCTTTATAAATTAGCACAGGTTCTATTCTTGTCAGTGCAATATTTAATTGTTTTTTGAACTGATTTTTTCTGTCATCGAATTTCTCTGATAAATTATCAACTTGAATAATACCGGAGACTGAGGTAAGTTTTATAATTTTCCCTTTGGTATAATTTTGGATTTTGTTTGCATCTTGCGGAGCAAACTCAATATACATCTCATCTTTAGAGATTTCAAATTCAATTTTGCCAATTTTGGACAGATAACTATTTTTTTCTTGTGCATTCACAATAAAGAATGCAAGAAAAAATACTGTGGTACAAATTATTTTTTTCATTGTTTAGTAATTTTGGTTAAAGTAATAAATTCGTTTGTTTCATCGCCGGTACCAATTAGTTTATCACAAATTGGTTTTAAATCCCCGGCGAATTTTACATTTAAGGATGCAGAACTATTATTTTTCAATAATAACATTTCGCTAGACAAAATATCTTCGTTACAAACAACCATATGATGAATACAATTTGAGCAATTTGGCTCTATGTAAACAATGATAAATTTATTTTTATAAGAGTCATAGCCTTGAATAGGTTGGTCATTAAAAGCAATTTTTCCTATAAGGTTTTGTGATTCTGTTATAGTTGTTCGTATTGGAGCATTACATCCACAATCATTAGGCACTTGGTTTTTTTTACAACTTGCGTTAATAAAAACAAGTCCAACAAAAGATAGAATAATGATTGCGAATACAGATTTCATATAAAATGGTTTTAGTGAATAAAAATAATTGGGTTCCCCCAATGGAGGACTATTATCTCGAATAATTTGCTGCGTGCTAAATTTCATATTTCTAAAATATTTTTGATCTTATTTTCCCACTTGCTGAGTTTGGCAAAAGTCTTTTCTGTTTTGCCGGTTATTCGATTGCTGTATTTATCTATTTTATTTTCTACAGCATTGAGATATTTAACGGGAACTTTTTGAAGGTTTTCCAGTCTCTGGAATACACTATCAGTCTGGGCTACGCAGTATTGCGAAGTAAAGATTATCAGGGTTGTTATAAAGAGTCGGATAAGACTCATAGGGGACAGTTGTTTTTATTTGTAACGAATCTGATGCAATGTAGAATTCCTTTTGTTATAAAAAAATACCCTAAAGTGGTAACGAAAAAATTCTACGCTTTGTAGTAAAAAAATTACACTATACCGGATAACGGACAGCAATATTTGCCTTAGTTATTATTCAGAATGAATTATACAGACATAAAAACAGTTGTGTAGTTATAGGGCATACAGTTGTAAAATTCATTTAACCCAAAAAAAAAACTCCGGTAATTATACCGAAGCTTTAATTTTAATTTGCCATTCAAATTTTAGTTTACTCTAAATCCATAATAGCCATAGCCTTCATTATTAAGATCCTGTAATTGACCTAAAAAAGTATTGGTATCTGTATTAAAATAAGTATTGTAATAATATGCTATCATATTCCAATGTTTATCCGTTACATCAAAATTTACCTTAAGTCCAATAGGTACATTGGAATTATTTATCCTTAATGCCCCGGGTTGCGGTACAATTGATAAAGTATAAATACCTTTTGTTGGCGGGATAAGGTTTATAGTTGCAGTATAAGGTTTGTTACCGTTGGATAAATAAACCGCTGCAGCATTAGCAGATAAATATCCGTCAGTAATAACAACAGCATTATTATTAGTATTCAATTTAACTCCACGTTTCAAAACTGTATCTAAAAGTGCAAAATCAAACAAATACCATCCCTCTTGTAAAGAATTTACTGCTACGGTTCTTGTAGAGGTAACGAGGTTATCTGGCAGCGTTAATTTAAATTTTAGTGTATCGCCTAAATGAATTGTTTCTAAATTATTATTCAATGTTGAATTTATTTTTACAAAATCATTTTCTAGTTGCCCCCGTGGTGGGTCACAACTAAATAAAACAGTAGTCAATATAAGCGAAAATAGAGAAATATTTTTTTTCATCTTTAATATTTTAAAATCACTTCAGGAAAAATCCTGAAGTGATTTGTGATTTGTTAAAAACAACTGAGATCATGAAATCCAGCAAGGGTAACAAAATCTGCATTATTATAATTCGGATAGGCAGTCCAGAATTGAAATATATAGCTACACATATCGCTAGTATTACTATTAAAAACATAGTACATATCATGTATAGAGGAGCCGCTAATAATATCGAAATTATTTTCATTTATGAAGGCATTAGCATTATCAATCAAATCGTAATAAAAACCAGTTGGTATCCAATTTTCTACAAATTTTCTTTCGCGATCAATATTTACCAAGCTAAGATTGCTTGATTGCCCATTACTATTAAAATCAAAATGCTTAAACCCATTATCCCCATACCTTCTCCTTGCGTGTTGCGTACCAATAAACTCAGCCCAGCTTTCGGCAATCTGCACTTTACCACCATCATCATAGTTACCATCTCCATAACCTCCATCTCTTGGTATAAGCGATTCTGCTGCAGCCATTTTTGCATACCAATTGTTGCCTACCCGCTGGTATTGCGAGGCATGACCAAGCTCGTGAAAAATAGTTTGTGTAAGCACGCTGCTGTAATGGGTTGGTTCGGCATCGCCACCCACTGCGTAAGTGTTATCGGGTAATTGATGTGTAATTAAAAAACTTAAATAAGTTGGTATTAAAAAGCCATACCATTTATTCATGTGAGCACTTACAAGATTGGGATTGGCACCAATAAAATTAAGTAACGGCATACTTGCCGAACCTACCGTACTACCCCTTCTCCATTCGGCATAGCAAACCAACCTTTTAGGTGCAGCATTTATATTATCTTCACTGCAATATTGTCGATGAAAGGAATAACCATTTAATATATGGCACCAATATCTTGGTTTTGAATGAGCACTATAATTAAAATCAATGCCATCACGCATCTGGCAGGGCGAAAACCAGTTTTCAATGGTATTAGGCCCTGTTAAAAAATCTATTATAAATCTATTTAGATTAAATGAATTGATTGGCCTAATAGCTACATTATCATTTATAGCAAGGGTACCCATAACGGTACCAAAAGAAAATCGCCAGGGTATTTCATAATATCCGTTATCATCGGTGAAAGTTTTTACCGGTATGCCAAATACCAATGCCCAGACAGACATGCCTCTTACAGGTTGAAGGCCACCTAACTCATTATCCCTGTAACGTACGTAACCATGCGGCCTTTTAAAAAGGCAAATCCTGAATTTATTTAATTGCTCCTCGGTATAACCTATTTCTCTAAACGCCTGAAAAATTGTTGCAGTATCTTCTTCTGCTACCTGTACAAGGGTATCAAGTAAAACTGCCTGTGTTTGTGGTCTGCTGGTAAGTGCATTAATTACAACTGTATTGTTTATAGATGTTACTCCATAAATATTACCATCCCTTAACTGCTCTGCTTTAGTGCTGTCTAACCCAAATTCTTCGGTGTACAGCTCCATGTTTGCAAAAGGTATCTGTAGCATAAAAACGGAACTGTCATCCTTCATGGTAGCAAATTGCTCACCATTAAGCTCATTGGGGTTAAATTTAAAATAAACAAACTGAGGTTCGTTACCGGTAAGGTTTGCTGTAGCATTGCCTTTTTTACCAGAACGAGCTACTAAAGTTGCTTTCGCTTTTTGTACGTTGCGTAGCGAAAAAGGATTAACGTTGTTTGATAACGTAATTTTTGATTTTGCTGCCGATTCAGTGGAAATTGGCTCAGGCAGGTTTTTTAAATCTTTTTGGCAACTTGTAAGCAATAATGCAGATGAGGTGGTAAGTACAAAAATAACAAGTTGTACTTTGGCAAGCCAACTAAATTTGTTGTGTTGTTGTGTTGTTGAACCCCGGTAGCTACCGGGATGCCGTTCTACTTGTGTGATAGGGAACATAATTTTAGTTTTTATAGATGAGGGAATATTAATGACACTTATCTATATACAACAAAAAATATACCAACAGACAATAAAAAGTTAAAGTATGTTGCCTTTCTGCTTTAAAAAAACTTTTGCACATCCGGAATTTATAAACTTCATAGGACAAAAAAACTCTGGTATTTTACCGGAGCTCATGTAAACACGGTTAGTTTTTGCCATTTTCTTTGCTTTTAATCTTTTTTCTCGTTAAATTGTAGTTGATTATTAATCAACTGCTAACAAAAACGCATCATGTCCACACTTTCGTTAAACGAGTCGGTTAAAACGGCAATTGAAATTTCGC
>JAYSTT010000375.1:0-18630 GCA_043719495.1 Ferruginibacter sp.
ATTACACAACTTACAAAAAAAGGCATTGATGCCTGTTATGCCCAAACAATAATTGACAATGTATTATCCGATAAACAAGACAAAAAAGATTTTTGGAAGCTCTTGATTTTGGGCTTGTTTACCATTGCAGCCGGATTATTAATTAACTATTTCTCTTACACTATTGCGTATAATGCCGGTTCGTTTTCTTTCTATTTGTTTTGGGGAATTATAGTTGCAGGAACCTTAATGATAATCAGGTCTTTTATTCTGTTTAAAAAATAATCATTACTTATAAATCCTTTTTTTACTCTGTAAATATTTTTCCTGCAAAATTTCCCCCATGGTTTTTTTATAAACTTTACTTTCTACACAGCTAATGATATCCAGATAAGCAAAAGCCCTTGTTTCAAAACAATTTTTTTCAAGCCCTTTTATTTTATCTAAAAAATGTTCCAGCTGCAGTACTTTATCATTATTAAAATTATTTCTAACGCAAATCTAACGCAGGTTTTATATTAGTTTGGGTATAATTTACATTAATAGATGCAAGCAGCAGCCCGGTTTAGTTTAAAAAAGATATTGGACATATCTACTGGTTTTAGATTTTATTATTTACCGGGTTGCTGTTATTTAAAATAAAAAAAATTATGAACCGGATTCCAATTTTAATTATAGTGCTTATTCTTATTTACAGAAACATTACCTGGGTTTTAATGTTATTGGCAATAGGCTGGCTGCTTTTTTAAATATTACACCTCTTTTAAAAAATCTTCAATTTCTTTTTTATCATCCAACAGCAGTTTTTTCTTAATCCTGAATCTCACATTCCTAATAGCTTCTGCACTTACTCCAAGTACACTCATCATTTCCTTTGGTAACAACCCAAGTTTAGTAAATAATAAATACCTGGTTTCGGCTGGTGTTATATCTGCATGCTTTGTTTTTAACCTGTTTAAAAAACCGGGATGTACTTTTTCAAAAATTTGCTTAAATTTATTCCAGTCGTCGTCGGTTAATATAGTTGATTGTTTTAAATCCTCAATAAAACTCACCTGAGTATCGGTTATAGAATTGTTTTGCGACTTTAAATGATTAATTTCTTCGGCAAATGTTTCTATCAACTCATTCTTTTCCCTAATGTTTTGGGTAAAGTCTTTAATCTCTACCATAGCAATATGCAGTTCCTCTTCTGCCATTAATTTTTCATGTTCCAGTTTTTCTTTTTTTAATTGATGCTGCAGGTTTTGGCGTTTGTATAATAAAATGCTGATAGAAGCCACCATTAGTAATGCTCCAATTAATCCGTAGTGTAATATCTTGCCTTCTTTTTCTTCCTCCTTTAACGCTATATTTTCCAGTTCTTTGTTGCGGTAGGCCATTTTTGCTTCTGCCTGCATTTTTATAATGCCATTGTACTCATCATCTAATTTTTGTTGATAGCTATTTGCAGAATCAGCATATTGCAATGCCATTGCCGCATTGCCCTGGCTGCGGTACCAGGCCGAGGTTATTTTAAAAGTTGCTGCAAAATTACTGGGGCCGGGTAAATTATTATTCCGGTTGGCGTAATCGGCTTCTTTTAATAAAGCAGGAACGGCTGCCCCATTGCCTGTTTGCATATAACAATCTGCCAGGTTGGTACAAAACGGTGAAATATTATCCCACATGTAATACTTTCTGCAATATGGAATCGCTTTTTCGTAATAAGGAATGGCTTTACTGTATTGCTGCTGTAAATAATAAATGGAACCAATATTGCCGGTAGCTATTCCAATCCATGCAGTATCTTTTTGCAGATTGGCATAATGTAAAGTGGTATCAAGCCAGTTTTTTGCCGAATCAAAATTTCTATTTTTAAGATAACACATAGCCACCAGGTCACTGCATCCTTTTACAAACCAGCTCCCGTTAGGGTTATTTATATTATTGTACTTGTAAGCTGCCATGGAAAGTTCCAGGGCTTTATTATAATCTTTGTAGTGATAAAAATCCAACCCCATCTGGTATAAAGGCCAGGTTTGCTCAAAATATACACCCTCCCGGTCTTTTCTCAACTCATCAACACTATAAAGGCTATTTTCTATAGACTTATTATACAATTTCAGCATCTTGTACCTGTCGCATTTAAAATAACATAAGCCAAACAAAAGGTATGGGTTGTTTAATTTTATCACCCTTTGCAAGTATTTATCTGCGGCCGCCAGTTGCTTTTCTGGGGGTTCTCTTCTAAATTCCATATCAGTCAATTCGAGACCAATTTCAAAGGTTAACTTTTCTGTTTCATCCCCATTTTGTTTTACCCAATCTGATAATTTTTTTACCTGTACCGGGTTGCCAATTGCATCACGTACATACCTTCCCAGTAAATTATAGCGGCGAAACCCTTTTAGTTTATGCAGGGTATCATATTGCTGGGCTTGGGCAGGTAAAAAAGATAGTAATAAAAAAAATACGGCGGTTGCAACAGTGCAAAAATTTATCAGCCTGCGGATGTTCATCAATAGTTGGTTTAACAGAATGGTTAAGTTATGACCTGCTTTTATGTATGGCACTTGTTGAGCTTTTATAATTGGGCTTATGTACCCTGAGATATATAAAAAGCTTCAATACAAAAATATGCAATGGTTATTACTTTAAAGTTTGATTTTTAATGATTTTATACCCTGACTAACGAGTTCTAACGGTTTTCTAACGGTACTCTAACGCTTCCTTTATACTTTTTCTATCACTTTGGCATTTTGTTTACCTGAATTTGAAGGAGTTATTACCAATAAATGGTTTTACACTTTCAGCATTTTACCTAAATCCAAAATTCAATATCATGAAAAAACTTACCCAAACTTTCAGCCAATGGCTGCTTACTATTTTTTTGCTTGCTGGTGTACAATTTACCGCCGCCTCACAAACTGGCACTCATTTAAATTTTGACGGCGTTAATGATTATGTTACTGTACCATCTATTAATTTTGCTAATCAATCTTTCACAATAGAATGTTGGGCAAAAAGAAACAATTTTGGGTCTTATCAATATATTGCTTCCGAAGGTAATTTTGCACCCAGCCAATTTTTGGGTATTCTTTTTAGATTAGATAATAGCATATCTATTAGCTTTTACAATAACGATTTAAATTCCAATACACAAATAACAGATTTTAACTGGCATCATTACGCTTTTACTTTTAATAGCACCACTAAACTTCAAGCTATTTATATAGATGGGGTATTAGACGCAACCAGAATTGCTACAACAAGCACATCTGCATTTGGTCCATTTAGTATTGGTCAGGGAGCTTTTGGTGGCGAAGCTTTTAGTGGTGATTTAGAGGAACTTCGTATTTGGAATATTGAACGTACAGGAGCTGCTATCAACTCAACAAAAAACAATGAACTTTTGGGAAATGAAAGTGGACTAGTGGCTTACTATAAATTTAATCAGGGTATAGCTGGTGGTAATAATATGGCCATAACCACCCTTACGAACTCTACCGTAAATGCTTTAAGTGGCACCATTACCAATTTTACGCTTTCTGGAGCTACATCTAATTTTCTTTCAGGTTCTCCTGTGTTACCTCCTCCTGCTACACATTTACATTTCGATGGCGTTAATGACTTGGTTCATAACGGAACAAATTTCAACACAACTTTTAGCAGCCTTAATACAGTAACGGTTGAAGCCTGGGTAAAACCAGAAACCAATACAGGATTAGGGGTAATTGCAGGTAACTATTCTTATCCTACTAATAATGCATTTATGCAGTTTTTGTTACGAAGAGATGGGACTAACTATATTTTTTGGATGAGAAACAGCACCAACACAAATTTTGTAAATGTAGTGGCTACCAATGCTGTTGTAGTAAACACCTGGCAGCATGTGGTAGGGGTAAGAAATGGTGATGCTTTGATGATATATGTAAATGGTGTGTTAGTGAATACTGCAACTGGTATGGGAACCCAAAATTTTCCTGCAAACACTGGCAATGAATTTACTATTGGTGGTAATGGCGTTTCTCCAACGCCAGAATTTTTTAAGGGAGGTATTGATGAGATAAGGGTATGGACAACTGCAGTTGCTGCAACTGATATTGTAGGTAGAAAAAACTGTGAATTACAGGGTAATGAACCAAGCTTGTATGCGTATTACAAATTTAATCAAGGCATTAATGCTGCAACAAATACTGCAGTAACTACTTTAAATAATAGTACAGCTATTGTTGGTTTAAATGGCATATTAACCAATATGGCATTAACCGGTGCTACTTCTAACTGGCTGGCTGGCACACCTGTTGATGCTTTACCACCGTCGCCAACAGCATCTTCACAAACTCTTTGCACTGGGGCAACAATAGCAAATTTAATTCCATCACCATCAACTTTCACAAAATGGTATTCTGTAGCTACAGGCGGTACTACATTGCCCAATAATACTACATTGGCTTCTGGTACATATTATGTTGCTGCAGCAAATACTAACGGTTGTGAAAGTATCCGTACACCGGTAAGTGTAAACATTGTTAGTACGCCACCTGCTGCTCCAACAGTAACCACACCTGTAACCTATTGCCCTAACGTAAGTGCAGCTCCGCTTTCAGCAATCGGTACTGACCTTCGCTGGTACACAACAGCAACTGGTGGTATAGGCAGTACTGTTGCTCCTATACCAAATACATCAATACTTGGTACCACTTCGTTTTGGGTAGCCAGTTCATATGGCGGTAGTTGCCTAAGCAGCCGAACAAAAATTGATGTGGTAATTGATGGCAGCTTGCCTACAATTGCAGACAATAGCACTCTTTTTTTGCAAATCTTAGATGTTAACGGCGTTACCTCATTTAGCAACGGATGCATTGATTTAATTACCAAAGTTACACCCAATGGCGCCAACCCTGTAAGCGGCAGTACTTGGGCTTGGGTTTGGATTGAAGGTACACAGGACCCTCAATTTGTGAACCGTCATTATGAAATAACTCCTGATAACAATGCGTCGGTAGCTACAGGCAGGATAACGCTTTATTTTAAACAGCAGGAGTTTACTGATTTTAATGCAGTCAATACAATTAAGTTACCAACTAATTCATCTGATGCATCTGGAAAAGCTAATTTGATAATAGAAAAATACGGTGGCGTAAGCTATGATCAAAGTGGACTGCCGTACTCTTATACTGGCAGTATGATTGTTATTAATCCTTCAGATGCTGACATTGTATGGAATAGTACCCAAAGCCGCTGGGAAGTAAGTTTTGATGTAACAGGTTTTAGCGGATTTTTTGTAAAAACAATCAGTGCACCTTTACCCTTACACCTGCTTACTTTTAGTGGCAGCAAGCAAAGCAATAACGAAGTATTGCTGCAATGGCAAACCACCAATGAAATAAACAGCAACCTTTTTGAAATTGAAGTGAGCAGTAACGCAACCAGTTTTGTTAAACTGGGTTCAGTGACGGCAAAAAATACCAACGGTATTAACAGCTATCAGTTATCGGATAACAGCAGCTGGACAAATGATGTACGTTACTACCGTTTAAAAATAATTGATAACGATGACAAGTTTAAATATTCCGCTGTTATCAGGTTAAGTAATAAACAACAAAACGGCATTAGTATTTATCCCAACCCGGTTAAAGATATATTTACACTTCAAATTACTGATAATAACCTTTTGCATACTATTGCAGTATTAATTGATGTAAGTGGTAAACTTATAAAATCAATCATTATAAACAATCTTTTTCAAACTGTAGATATTAGCACAATAGCAAAAGGTATTTACCTGCTTAAGTTTGAAGATGGAAGTGTAAATAAAATTATAAAAGAATAATTATTCAGCAGTGGGTTCTCTTTACAACAATACAGCCGTGGTTTTTGTACCACGGCTTTTTTTAAATAAATTTTATCAGGTTTAAACTAAAATAATAGCAACTGCTGTACTTACTGATTTTTATAAACCCTTTTCTTACTTTGTAAATATTTCTCCTGCAAAATTTCCCCCATCGTTCTGTGGTACACTTTACTTTCTACCCACGAAATGATATCGAGATAAGCAAAAGCCCTGGTTTCAAAACGATTTTTTTCCAGCCCTTTTATTTTATCTAAAAAATTTTCCAGTTCGGCCTGCATTTTATTACGGCTAACATTAAATGATTTGCGTAAAAATTTAAACATCTCCTCCTCTACCACTGTAAGGTTTTCTTTTTTTGCCATAAACCTATACACGGATTTTGTTAGGTATTCCATCAGTTCGTAATTGCCCATTTCGTAATGAGCCATAAGGTGCATAAGTCGGCTGTAGCTTTGTAAATCGCTTCTTACTTCTGCATTTTCGTTTATTATTTTTTGCAGGTAATCTATGCAGGTACCATAGTCGCCGCTACCAAAATACATGCTGGCTATTTTATAATTTATTACCATTATGCGGTATTCATCAATAAATAATTCATACTCTTTAAGTTTTTCTAAAATGTAGGGAACCATTTTTACGCCCTGGGCAAAAGTGCCCAGCATATTGTGCTGGTTTATTTTGGCGCTGTAAATATGTACAAATGCCTGTGTGCGGAAATTGTCGTGCAGGCTCACCCTCTCAGTTTGGGCAAATTGTTCAAACTTTTTTAAGGTGTCGTCAAATTTTGTATAATTGCGTAAATCAAAATGGGCATTAAGTAAAGTGTGCAACCCTTTAATATAGCGGCCAGTTTCTACCCTTATCATCAAAGGTTCTTCATCAAAAATATCTACCCATTTTTGTGCATAGCGGTAGTACATTAAAAAATCTTGCCGTATAAACGCATACCAGCAAAAAGCCTGGTACAAATACATTTTTTCGTAAAAATCTTTTTGCTCTTTTGTTGCAGCAGGTAAATGTTGTTTTAAATATGCTGCAACATTTTTTTCGTCTTTATCATTTCGGGCATGGCCATTTTTAATAAACCAGCTGTACAGCAGCATTGCCAAATTGCTTAACCTTGCCCTTGCATCAATATGTTTGTTAACCTCATTTATTTCGGCACTCAGTTCTTCTGCCCTTGTTTGCATAGTACGTGTAATATGCAGCGTTTCAATCCTTTTTTCAAGAGAAATTGCACCCACTAAAAAATTTATTTTATAATTGGCTTTTGCAGTTTCTTTTGCTTTGTCTAATATTTTAAGGCTTTGGGTAAATAAGCCTTTTTTGTAAAGGATATGGGCATAATCAAATTGCTCGTTCAGCTGCAAATCTATACTGTCGTTGCTTTTTAATAAGCGGAGGCTTGCCAACAGTTGTTTGTATAAATGCACTTTTACGTTGGATAATTGCGGTTTTTTAATTGACTTTAATTTTTTTAAAAGCAAAACCTCATCATACTCTTCTAATTTATCCAGCGCATCAAATAATTCAACAATTTTTAAATCTTCGTTACCCGAGCTCCTTTTAATATAAAGTTTAAAATGCCGCTTTTCGGCCTTTTCTAAAGAGCGTACCAATTGAAATAATGTATCTGTAAACCTGTTGGGCATCATAAAAAAATTATTTGCAAACTTAACCCCAATAAGGGTTTCATTAATCCATTATCCTTTTTAGGGTAATAAAATTAACCTTAAGATGATATTTTAAATATCAAATCTCATCCTACTTTTGTACAAGCAGGATGAGAAATTGAAATAACAGACAATCGTTAAAGGGACAATCAATCGTTAAGCACTGCAATTAAATTGCAGGAAAAAATGAAAAAATTTTAGCAAGCAGAACTTAAAAATAATATAAGAATTTCATATAGCAAGCAATCGTTAGAGCCACTCTGTTTCTACAGAGGGGCCTTTTTTTTGTAGCTGCAATTTATACAATTTGTTTAACAAAAAACATAATTAACCTTGTATTTTTTTAACAACATAATTTCCCTGTACTAAATCACAACTATAAGTTTCCTTCTTTTTTTACTTTAAATGAAAAATGCTTTTGGCTTAAGTAGCTTATTGCTATAACAACAACGGTTGTAATTAACTGGGCAACTACTGCATCCAGAGCTGCATATTCCACAAATATCTTCATTAAAAAATAACTGAGTGCCAGGTTAACCAAATATGCTACCAGGTACCTGAAAAGTTGTATCCGCCCCCTGAGATTAGAATCTACAAATACCACAAATTTCATTAGCAAAAAACCTGTAGTAAAACTTAAACAAAAAGAAATGAATAATGCTGCGTTGTAAGATTTTAGTACAATAAAACCAATATCTACATTATCTTCTTTAAAAATAAAATAATGACTGAAGTTAAAAACCAAAATAGCTAATACGGTATTAGCACCACCACATGCCGCATAACGAAAAGTTTGCTCCGGCATTAGCTTGCGGAACGGGGGATAAAAAAAATCTATGAAGGCTATGATTTTATCTTTAGGCATTAAGTTAGTTGATGGTTGAAAGTTGATGGTTGAAAGTTATAAACACCCCATTCGCAAACATTCAACCATCAACTTTCAATTTGTATTTTTAACTGTAAAGTTCTTCCCTGCTTGCTTTTACCCTGTCATCGGCAAGGTATTCATCGTAAGTCATCAGTTTATCTATAATTCCTTTAGGCGTAAGTTCAATTATTCTGTTTGCAACTGTTTGCATAAACTGGTGATCATGCGTTGTTACTAAAACAATACCAGTATAAGCCACCATATTATCGTTAAAAGAAATAATACTTTCCAAATCCAAATGATTAGTGGGTTCATCCAAAATAAGCACATTAGGATTTTGTAACATCATTTTACTTACCATGCAACGTACTTTTTCTCCTCCACTCAGTACATTGGTTTTCTTCATAATCTCATCTCCGGTAAAAAGCATTTTGCCCAAAAAACCACGTAAAAAATCTTCATCCACATCTTTGGTGGTTGCTGGTACATATTGGCGCAACCAATCCATTAAATTATAAGTGCTGCCCGTAAAATATTCACTGTTATCATTGGGCAAATAGGCCGTGGTAACTGTTGTGCCCCATTCGTAAGTGCCCTTATCAGCTTTTGTTTTACCATTAATCAATTCAAAAAAAGTAGTAAGCGCCATGGGGTCTCTGCTGATAAAAGCAATTTTCTCCCCTTTTTGTATATCAAACCGAACTTTACTAAATAACGTTTTTCCGTCAACAGATTTTGATAAATCTTCCACTTTTAAAATTTCATTACCCACTTCCCTGTCTTGCTTAAAAATAATACCGGGATATTTTCTGCTGCTGGGTGTAATATCTTCAAACACCAATTTATCCAACGCTTTTTTACGGCTGGTAGCCTGTTTACTTTTACTGGCATTGGCACTAAAGCGGGCAATAAATTCCAACAGGTCTTTTTTCTTTTCCTCCATCTTTTTATTCTTATCCCCAGCCTGCCTTGCAGCCAGTTGAGAACTTTCGTACCAAAAAGTATAGTTACCTGTATAAATTTTTATTTTATTCTTATCTACGTCGGCTACATGGGTACACACCGCATCTAAAAAGTGACGATCGTGACTTACCACCAAAACTATATTTTGATAATCGGCTAAAAAATTTTCCAGCCAACTGATAGTTTCCACATCAAGGTTATTGGTAGGTTCATCCAATAATAAAATATCGGGGTTACCGAAAATTGCCTGAGCCAGCAATACCCTTACTTTAATATTTGCTGCAACATCTTTCATCAGCGTTTGATGCAGTTCATCTTTTACTCCCAGTTCGCTCAACATGGTTGCCGCATCGCTTTCAGCAGTATAGCCACCCATTTCGCCAAATTGTTCTTCCAGCTCTCCTGCTTTAAGCCCATCCGCCTCGGTAAAATCTTCTTTTGCATAAATAGCATCTCTTTCATGCATTACCTTCCACATTTTACTGTGGCCCATCATAACCGTGTTCAATACTGTCTGTTCATCAAAGGCAAACTGGTTTTGATTTAAAACTGCCATGCGTTCGCCGGGAGTAATATCCACGGTTCCCTTATTGGGTTCTATTTCGCCACTTAGTATTTTTAAAAAAGTAGATTTTCCGGCACCATTGGCTCCAATAATTCCATAGCAGTTTCCTTTTGTAAAGTTGATATTAACTTCATCAAACAAAACCCTTTTGCCGTAAGCCAGCGTTATATTAGTTGCACTTATCATAATAATTAAAAAGTGTGCAAAGATAAGGGATAAGAGGTTTTGAGTGGTGCGTTTTGAGTTTTGAGTCCTGAGCATGTAAAATTACAGGCATCAATCAACCTAAAACCCCAAACAAAAAACAGTTAATTATCTTTGCCGCATGTCAGTAGTACAAAGTTTACAAAAAAGCATTGTAGAAAGTTTAACCGCATTATTTAACCAGGCCTTTACTGAAAAAGATTTTCAGGTTAACCAAACCAAGCCCGAGTTTAAAGGGGATTATACCGTAGTTTTATTTTCGTTAGTAAAATCATTAAAACTTTCGCCAGATGATATTGGCAATAAATTAGGTAAATATCTTATTGAAAATAATCCCACACTATTTACCCAATACAATATTATAAAAGGGTTTTTAAATCTTACCGTTGCAGATGATTACTGGATGGCAATTTTAAGTAAAAACTACAATGACATTTGTTTTGGTAAAAAAGAAATGAATGGAAAAAAAGTGATGGTGGAATATTCTTCTCCCAATACTAATAAGCCTTTGCATTTAGGCCATTTACGCAATAATTTTTTAGGATGGAGTGTGGCCGAAATTTTTAAAGCCAGCGGTTACGAGGTTATAAAAAGTTGCATAGTAAACGATAGAGGCATTCATATTTGTAAAAGTATGATTGCCTGGCAATTGTTTGCCAACGGTGCCACACCACAAAGCACCTACACAAAAGGCGATCATTTTGTGGGAGATTACTATGTAAAATTTAATGATGAATATAAAAAGCAGGTTGCAGATTTAATTGCAGCAGGCAAAACAAAAGATGAAGCGGAGAAAGATGCCCCCATAATGAAAGCCACCCAAAAAATGTTATTAGACTGGGAAGCTGGCAACCCCGAAGTAATGGTGCTTTGGAGCAGAATGAACGGTTGGGTTTATGAAGGATTTGAAACTACTTACAAAAGAATAGGCAGCAATTTTGATAAAACTTATTATGAAAGTAAAACTTACCTGCTGGGCAAAAAAACAGTGGAGGAAGGATTGAAGAAAAATGTTTTTATCAGGGAAGGGGACAATAGTGTTTGGATTGATTTAACTGCCGATGGTTTGGATAAAAAAATTGTACAGCGTAAGGATGGCACTTCGGTTTACATGACACAGGATATCGGTTTGGCACAGGATAAATACAATGAATATAATATTGACCGGAGCATTTATGTAATTGGTGATGAACAGAATTATCATATGAAAGTGCTGAAGTTGATTGCAGAAAAATTACAGTTGCCCAATGCTCAAAATATTTATCACCTGAGTTATGGCATGGTGGAATTGCCTACCGGTAAAATGAAAAGCCGTGAAGGCACAGTAGTAGATGCTGATGATATTGTGGATGAAATGGAAAAAGTTGCCAGGGAAAAAACAGAAGAATTAGGAAAAGTAAAAGATTTTACCACTGATGAATTAACCACACTCTACCATACTATTGGCCTTGGTGCATTAAAGTTTTTTCTACTAAGGGTGGACCCTAAAAAGAAAATGATCTTTAACCCGGAAGAGAGTATAGATTTTCATGGTTTTACAGGGCCGTTTGTTCAGTTTAATCATGCCAGGATAAAATCAATTTTAAGAAAAAATGAAATAGCCGTCAACATAAAAATCACCCAGGGCTTTTTACCATTGGAAAAAGAATTGATTGTAGCACTGGAACAATACCCTGTAATTATTCAGCAGGCCTGTGACGAGATGAATCCATCTGCCCTGGCAATTTATGTATACAATATTGCCAAAACATTCAGTTCATTTTATACTGAACATTCTATTGCCAATGCCGAAACGGAAGATAAAAAACAACTGCGTTTACAACTGGCTGCAATGACGGCGAATATTATAAAAAACGGAATGAATTTACTGGGAATTGCAGTGCCGGAAAGGATGTGACGCAACGAAACGGGCAAATCAATTGTAATTTACTTTTTGTTAGCTATTTATAATTAAACCATTTTTTATTAATCACTTCACCTGCACAATCAAAAACTTTAAATAATGTGTATTCTCCTGCCCTCTTATAATCGGATGGTCGGCGCTTTGTGCATTAAAAACTACTTGTCGTATTTTTCGCTTGGCATCTTTAGCAGCCATCTGTATTATATCTAAAAATAATTCGGGCTGTACTAAATTGGTGCAACTGGAGGTTACTAAAAAGCCTCCGGGTTTCAGCAGTTTCATTCCACGTAAATTAATTTCTTTATAGCCTGCAACAGCTTTATCAATAGTGCTGCGGCTTTTCGTAAACGATGGAGGATCCAGCATTACCACATCCCAGCGCTTATCTACTTTTGTCCAGTTTTTTAATACATCAAAAGCATTCACACATTCAAATTTGCATATTTTTTCAAGTCCGTTCAAAGCAGCATTTTTATTGCACACATCAATGGCAGTTTTAGAAATATCTAACCCCAAAACAGATTTTGCACCATAAAAAGCAGCACTAATTTCAAATGAACCTGTATAACAAAATGCACCCAGCACATCAGCATCTTTTACAATATGCTGAATGGCACGGCGGTTATCCTGCTGGTCTAAAAAATAACCCGTCTTTTGTCCGTTGGCAATATCTACATTCAATTTTATTCCATTTTCTTTAATGATGATATTGGTATCAAATTCTGCACTTAAAAAACCTTTATGCTGTTCCATTCCTTCCAACTCACGTACCGGCACATCATTACGTTCGTAAATGCCTTTGGGCGTAAACAATTCGTTCAATGCTTTTACTATTGAAGGCTTCCATACATCAATGCCTAATGCTAAAGTTTGTATTACAAAATAATCGTTGAATTTATCAATGATCAGTTGTGGTAAATCATCTGCTTCGCCAAAAATCAGGCGGCAGTTTTCGCTGTAACCAATTTTTTGCCGGTATACCCAGGCTTGTTTTAAACGATTATAAAAAAAGGCATCGTCAACATTTTCATTTTTATCTCTTGTAAGCAACCGTACAGAAATTTGCGATTGCGGATTATAGTATCCTTTACCAATAAATTTTTTATCAAATGTATATACTTCCACTATCTCCCCGGCCTTGGCTGCTGTATCTTTTTCCTTGCCGGTATTAACCTCATTAGAAAAAATCCAAGGATGCCCGCTTTCTATCCTTCGGCTGATATTTTTATTTAAAACAATGCTTTTCATGGCGCAAAGTTATCCTTTTAGCTGTCAGACCATTCAAAATGTGCCAAAGCAGCCCAAAAACTTGTCAATATGGCTGCAAAACAGGCTTGGCAAAATGTTTGACTGTTGTACCTTCGCAACCAATTTTTAAAATTAAGTATGGAAGAAAAAGAAGCAATAACCCAGGACAATATGGAGATGAATATTAATGCCGACGCAGATATACCCGGCAATACCCATTTAAGCAACGAGGGTGGCGATGATGCCGTTGAAAAAATTCAAACAGAACTGGATGAGCAAAAAGATAAATATTTAAGGCTTTTTGCAGAGTTTGATAATTTTAAAAGGCGTAGTGCCAAAGAAAGAATTGATCTTATTCAAACTGCGGGTAAAGATGTAATAGTTTCTTTGCTTGAGGTAATGGACGATTGTGACCGTGCCGAAAAGCAACTGCAAAGCAGCGATGATGTTGTTTTAATAAAAGAAGGTATTGGTTTAGTATTTAATAAATTAAGAAATACATTATCTGCCAAAGGCCTTAAACCAATGCAAAGTATTAAAACAGATTTTGATGTGGAAAAACACGAGGCTATTACTGAAATTTCCGCAGCAGATAAAATGAAAGGTAAAGTAGTGGATGAAGTGGAGAAAGGGTATTATCTAAATGATAAAATTATCCGCTTTGCAAAAGTGGTGGTAGGCAAATAAAAAGCCCCTCCGCCCCTGAAGGGGAACCGGAGCTTACAAAGTGAGACAGCATTTCATTTTTCAAACAGTTTTTATAAGAAGTTGCTTGAAAAAATTTTAAACTTTAAAACTAAGTTCCCCTTTAGGGGACAGGGGAATGAAAAGAGATTTTTACGAAATATTAGGTGTATCAAAGTCAGCATCTCAGGATGAGATAAAAAAAGCATACCGTAAAGTGGCCATGCTTTATCACCCCGACCGCAATCCAGGTGATAAAGCAGCCGAAGAAAAATTTAAAGCAGCTGCAGAAGCTTATGAAATATTAAGCGATGCTGATAAACGGGCACAATACGACAGGTTTGGCCACCAGGCATTTAGCACTGGACGTGGTGGCGGCGGTGGTTTTAGTGGCGGCGGTGGCATGAATATGGATGATATTTTTAGCCAGTTTGGAGACATCTTTGGCGATGAAAGCCCGTTTGGAAGTTTTTTTGGTGGCAGCGGTGCTGGAAGAAAAAGCAGTAGCGGACGTAGCAGAGGTATCAGAGGCAGCAACCTGAGAGTAAAAATTAAATTGAATTTTGAAGAAATAGCGAAGGGTACAACTAAAACTATTAAAGTAAAAAAATACGTTTCCTGTACTACCTGTGGTGGCAATGGTGCTAAAGATAAAAACAGTGTAAGTACTTGTGGCACCTGTGGTGGCAGTGGTCAGGTACGCAGGGTACAAAATACATTTTTAGGGCAGATGCAAACTGTAACAACTTGCCCCACCTGTAATGGTGAAGGCACAACTGTTACCCATAAATGTGCTAATTGTAAAGGCGAAGGCAGGGTTTACGGCGAAGAAACGGTTACCATTGATATTCCGGCTGGTGTACAGGAAGGCATGCAGTTAAGTGTTGGCGGCAAAGGAAATGCAGGTGAACGTGGGGGCAGTAATGGCGATTTAATTGTTTTAATAGAAGAAGAAAGCCATCCTCAATTGCACCGGGATGGATTGAATGTTGCTTTTGATTTACACATATCTATTCCAGATGCAGTATTTGGTACTCAAATAGAAGTGCCGACTATTGATGGAAGGGCTAAAATAAAAATTCCGCCAGGTACACAGAGCGGAAAAATTTTCAGGCTAAAAGGCAAGGGGTTTCCAAATGTAAATAGTTACGAAAAAGGCGACCAGCTGATACAAATTAATGTGTGGACGCCACAACATGTTACAGCAGAAGAAAAACAAATGCTTGAAAAATTACAGCAAAGTCAAAATTTTATACCGAAGCCTGATAAAAGTGATAAATCATTTTTCGATAAAGTAAGAGAAATGTTTAGTTAGTACTTCAGCTACGAAGATTGAATATTATCGGAAAAATAATTTTATGAGCTAACTAAACCTCACAGATTTTAGTTTATTCGTTTTTTCTTTTTTTGTCTTTTTTGCGTTTATAAATTTTTTGAGCCTTATCAATCATTTGCAAAAACTCTGTTTGCAAAAAATCTTTGGGATTATATGAAGCAGTGGCAATTGTTTCTATTTGCAGCCAATCGGCATCTTTAATATATTTTGATTGTTTTATTTTAAGCCCAAACATAGCTACAGCAGTTGCAAATTGAAACTCATTATCCATTTCTTTAAAATCAGTAAATGTAACAGGACAGGTATAGTCCATAAGGCGGTGGGTGGTATCGTTACATAAACTATAGCGCATAGAAAGTTTAGCAAGCCCATCTTTATCAGTTAGTTCTCCCGAAAAAAGTTTTTCATCCTGTGGCATAATTTCAAATATGGCTAATACACTGCTTCCACTTCCCAATTCGCCGCCCTCTAAATCTATTGTACTGTCCTGCACGGCATCCCTTTTATTATCAAATCCAATCAGCCGGTATTGCTTTACCCATTTTGGATTAAAATGAATATTCACATACACATCATCTGCCACAGCATAAAATGTTTGGGTTAATTCTTTTACCAATACTTTTTCGGCTTCATTAATATCATCCAGGTAAGCATAATTGCCATTACCTCTTTTTGCCAATGTTTCTAATTTAGAATCTTTAAAATTGCCCATGCCAACTCCCAGGCAGGTAAGAAAAACACCGGATTGCCTTTCTCTCGTTATTAATTCGTCCAATGCTTTTTCTGAAGACAAACCCACATTAAAATCGCCATCGGTGGCAAGTATAACCCGGTTTACCCCATTTTTATTATAAGTACTTCTTGCAAGCTGGTATGCCGTCATTATTGCCGCTTCGCCAGGTGTATCGCCACTTGCAGTAAGCTCTTCAATTGATTTAATAATTTTTTCCTTTTCGGCACCTCCGGTAGGTTGAAGCCATATACCAACTGTACCTCCATAGGTAACAATTGAAATGGTATCAATTGGCCTCAAATTTTTTACAAATAGTTGAAATGCCGCTTTTAATAACGGCAGCCGGTTGGGCATATCCATACTGCCGGAAGCATCAATTAAAAAAACAAAATTGCTTGGAGGAATTTTATTAAGGTCTAACTTTTTTGCATTGATATTTAAAAAAAGTAATTGTTTATCAACATCCCAGGGGCAGGATGTAAGCTGGGATTCTATATTAAATGTTTCATTATTTTCAGGCTCCCGGTAATGAAGATTAAAATAATTAATTACTTCTTCTGTACGTACAGCATCGGGCGGTGCCGTACTGCCCATATTTAAAAACCTGCGTATATTACTGTACGAAGCTTTATTTACATTTAATGAAAACCCTGTGTTGGGAAATTTATCAGCAGCCACATACTCATTTTCTACTAATTGAAAATAAGTTTCGTTATTAACAAACCAACGATACTTTGAAGTTTGACTAAAATTTTTTGTTACTGAAATTAATTTAGGACGGTTACGGTTTACGTTAGAGGATAAAGTTTTTAAATTTATCAATTGCCATTGTTCGGCATTTATTTTTATTGTTTTAGGTTCGTACCCATCAAGGCTTATTGATATGGAATCAATAAGCGCTTTGGTAGTAATACCAAAGCCCCCTGATGCGCCTGAATAGTAAAGTAAATGAGTGGAATGTAAAATTATCCTTACATTGGAAAGTGACTGATTTTTTTCATCCTTTACTTCACCCCGCAAATAATACTGTGCATTTGCTGATACAGCAACTAATGAAAATAAAATAATATGCAACAACCGTTGTAACACAGGAAGATTAATTGTATAAAGTAATTAGGTTAAAGACAATTTTTTTTCCTCTTTTGTTGCCTGTTACTCCTCAACCAACTTATAAATTTCTTTTAAATTCCGGCCCAAACCGTCAAAATCAAGACCAAAACCCAGTAAAAATTTATTGGGCACATTAAAGCCAAGATAATCAATTTTAACGGGATAAGCTAAAGCATCGGGCTTATGCAGCAAAGCGGCAATTTTTAAAGATGCCGGTTGCTGGTTAAATAATTGGGGCAAAAATTCATTTAGTGTTTTTCCGGTATCAACAATATCTTCCACAATTACCACATGCCTGCTGTTTAATGGTTCGTCAAGTCCAATGGAAGTAATTACATTGCCTGTAGATTTTGTGCCCTTGTAAGAAGCAAGTTTTATAAAACAAATCTCAGCTTCAATGGTAACTGCCTTAAATAAATCTGATGCAAACATAAATGAGCCGTTTAAAATTGCAATAAACAGTGGGCGTTTACCCTCGTAATCACGGTTAAGTTCAGCCGCCAGAATATTTATTTTTTCGTTTATCTGTTCAGCCGTTATAAACGGTGTAAATATTTTATTGTTTACCTTAATATTCATTTTTGCCTGGGGGTTTGAAATTTATTTTTTAAGCTATTGCTTATTTTGAAATAATTAATTCCTGCCCGATATTTAAAGAATCGTCTTGCAGGTTATTCCATTCTTTTAACTGCTTTAAACTGATATTGTATTTTTTAGAAATTGCATAAAGCCCTTCCTTTGGTGCTACTATATGAGTTTTAACTGTTGCAGTAACTACAGGTAAAACTGCCACTTTTGCCGGGGCTATATCAGGCTTTAAATAAATTTTTGTACCTGCTTTAATATCCTCGTTACCCCATAGTTTATTATAATCCAGCATGCTTTGCAATTGTATGCCGTTTTCCTGCGCAATATCATATAAAGATTTGCCTGATTTTGCTATACAAAAATATTTATCCCCTGTTTTAGATTTTTTCTCTAAAAAAATAAATTGATTTTTTATCAACAAACCGTCTTCGGAAAGTTCGTTAAAGCCAAGCATTTTAATCAAGGGGATATTATTTTGTGTTGCTACTGCAAGCAAAGATGTGCCTTTACCTGCAAAAACACATTTGCTGCCGTTTACAGCAATTACTTTATCACTAACCGCCGGCATACCAGTTTCGCCATTTGCCTTTTCATTAAATGTATTAGCTTCTTCCGTTACCTTTTCTTCAATAGCCTGTACTGATTCTTCGGGGTCGTCTTTATACTTCCCGTCTTCATACTTTGGCACTTCGTCTGCAGCTACCAATGTATATTGTTGCAGGTTGTACTGTTCAATATGTTTTATCAAAATTTGAGGATAAGCCGGGTTGGTGGCATAGCCAGCCTTTTTTAAACCATAAGCCCAACTCTTGTAGTCTTTTACATCTAATTTAAAAAGAAAATCATAACGGGAGCTTCCTTTTAAAAAATTACTATGATCCCGGTAACTGTCCAATGCTGTTTTATATAACCGGAAACATTCTCCACTTGCATCATC
>JAYSTT010000376.1:0-7451 GCA_043719495.1 Ferruginibacter sp.
TTTTAAACCATCCACATATGCTTGGGCACCATAGGCATTTTCCTGAAAAAGCAAAGTAAAATAAGTAGCAAACCCTTCACTTAACCAGGCATCATCCCAAGTGGACTCCGTGACTGCATTGCCAAACCATTGATGCGCTATTTCATGAATGACCACATTTTTTAATCGATCATCGGCTTTTCCGTTAATCAGGTTTTCGCCATAAAATATGGCAGAGGAAGTTTCCATTCCGCCGTTTACACTAGGCGTTTGTATGTTTGCTAATTTTTCATATACATAGGGCCCTACATAATCAGAATAAAATTGTAAAACCTGCTTGGTGGGTTTTGAAAAATCATAAAAGCCAGCTTCCCTGTCTTTGGGGTATACCCATGTTTGAATTAATTTTCCATCAAACTGATCTACATTTTGAACGGCAAATTCTGCAACCCCTAATACAAATAACCAACAGGATACCGGAACCGATTGTTTCCAATGCGTTAACTTAAAATCTTTATTAAGCTGAGACTCTTCCTGCAATAGTCCATTTGAAATTACTTTGTATCTGGAAGGCGCAGTTACTATAAATTCACTGGTTGCCTTATCGTATGGATGATCCACTGTAGGTAACCAGTGCCTTGCCCTGTTGGGCCAGTTTTCACAAAAAAAACTTCTGTCAGCGTATTTAGTAGGGCCAATTATTAATCCATCAGCCGGCACACCTTTATATTGAACTATAAACAGGTAGGTCTTATTTTTTTCTGCTGATGCTCCAAGCTTAATGAGCAAGGCGTCGTTCTCATGAATAAACCCCACTTCTATCTCATTACAGGTAACCGATTCTACCAGCATCCCTTTTCCTTTTCTTTGTTCGGTCTTGTTTATCAAATCAAGCCTGATTTGGTTGACATCATTTGTTTTAAATAAAATACGAATGGTTGCTTTTCCGGATATTTCATCTGTACTATCTGATAACTTTAGTTCAAAAGCATAATGAATAATATCTATTGAATAATTACGTGGATATTTATCTGCAAAACAATAATAAACAGCCATGCTGAAAAGTGCAGATAAAATAATTTTTTTGTATTTCATTATTGCAGTGTTATTTTTTTTAAATAATAGCCTTTTACATCCACTTGTGGTGGCGCAGTGCTGTTAACGATTATTCCTTCTTTATTGATGATGGTTTTATTTGTTCCTGCCGGGGTGGTAATATCAAAAGGCAATGGCATAAAAAAGTTGTTCACTTTTACTAAATATTTTTGATACCCCGTTTCTTTTATTGATATATCAAGCACATCGGTGGTTCTGGTATAGAAATAAAAAAATGGTTTTAGGTCTTGTTTTGATTCATTGCTAAACAACTTCTCCACATCATCGGTAGTCACAAAATTATCATAAGTATATTCAGGGTCTGTCGACAGTTTTTTTATGGTGGATAGAAACAACTCCTCACCAATAACATATCTTAAACTATGCATAAAAAAAGATCCTTTGGTATAAATATCGTTACCGGCATAGGTTTCATCTTCAGATAATTCATCGCCCCCTACCATTTGCTTTTTGTTTCTAATAGACCGTTTATGAGTATTGATGATTTTATCATAAGCCCCCTGGCCGCCCAGCTCATAATGAATTAAAGCCTCGGCATAAGTTGTAATTCCTTCCTGTATCCACATGTGTGCCCAATCCTTATTGGTAACTTTGTTTGCCCACCATTCATGAGCATATTCATGAAATAAATTAGCAGAATAATCACTTTCTCCGATTTTACTGTATATAAACCTGTTTTGAAATGTAATATTGGTTTGGTGTTCCATTCCGGGATTAGGCACTTCAGAAATTCCGATTCTTTCTTTTACCCATGGATATTCGCCAAAATATTTCTCCAGCACTTTTGTATCTCTTTCTTTAAGTTCAATTAGTTTTTTTGCCTGGGCAGTATCTTCTTCCAAAACATAAAATTGAATGGGCACCACATTGCCATTTATTGTGGTAAAGTCTTTGCTTACCACTTTATATTTGCCAATATTAAATACGATGCAATAATTGCTGATAGTATAATTTGTTTTCCAGTGGTAGGTTTGCTTATTGCTTTTTGTGGTCACTTTTTGCAAAAGGCCCGGCCCTGCAACCACTAAATTTTTTGGTACAGTAATATACATGTCAACCCCTTCATTGGGCTCATCACCTGGATGGTCTTTACAGGGAAAATAAAGCCTTCCTCCTTCTTTTTGACAATTAATGGCGACCCATGGATTTCCACTCCTATCTTTTGTCCAGGTAAATCCTCCTAACCAGGGCGGCCTTAGGGCAACGGGTGGCTCCCCGCCATAGGCTATTTTAATTATTTGTTTGCCGGGCTTAAAAGCAATATCCGATGTAATAAAGATTTTATCATTTTTATGTTCAAACTTTACTTGTTTATTATTTACTTTAATTTTATATACCTCCAGTAAATAAATCAGGTCAAATAATAAAGTATCCGTTTTTTTAGAAAGTAATATTTCAATTTCCGTACTTCCTGCTATTTTTTTATTGGCTATATCTACATCCAACGTAAGGGTATAGTGCCTTATATCCATATTAGCCTGAAGGGGATGCAGCTTACCACCTGATGACAAATAACCAATATCCCTGTTTTGCGCTTTTGCAAAGAGCAGGATTGTACAGGCAATAGTGGTTAGTACCAATTTTGTACAGCTGTTTATAAAAAAGGAAGTACTCATAATAAGAAACCGGTTGGTAAAAAAACACAATATTCAAATTTACCCAATATTATGTAAGCGTACTACTTATTAATCTTAAATGGGCCAAACATAAAAGGTTAAATGCTTTTATCATTGTTTATTATTAATTAAATTCACTATTACTTTAATCATCATTTTCATATCATCCGGGTTCGATTCTGCAATCATCAGTGTAAGTGCCACCAATGCATTGTCATCAATTACTTTTTTGCCCTGGTGATACAACAAATTGTTACGCTCTAAAAACCACACAAACAAAAATGCGGCAATACGTTTATTGCCATCTGTAAAAGAATGATTCTTTACAACAAAATATAAAAGATGAGCCGACTTCTCTTCAACAGACGGATACAAATCTTTACCATCGAAAGTTTGGTAAATACCATTTAGCGAACCTTTAAACGATTTATCTTTTTCATTGCCAAACAAAGCAGAGCCGCCGAATTTATTTTTTAACCCTTCAATAGCTTTTGTTGCTTCTTTATAATTAATGTGGAATACTTCTTTATTTTTTGACCTTTGAATCTTTAAGGTTTGATGATCGTATTTATCCAGGATATCAAGTGCCACAGTGAAATCACTTAATACTTTTAATAAGCCCTGTGCTTCGCTGCCCGAAATTTCTTTTTTTTGTGCCACTTTATCAAACAACTGAATGGCTTGCTTTAATTCATTAAACCGGTACTCCGCTTCAGTCAATCTCTTTTCGTTAATTGCGTAGCCTTTTACCAAATAATCTTTTAAGCGCTGGGTGGCCCACTGGCGAAATTGGGTACCCCGTTTAGAGTTAACCCTGTAACCTAAAGAAATAATTACATCAAGGTTGTAGTGCTCGATTTCCCTTTCTATGGTTCTCTTTCCCTCTTGTTGAACTATCCGGAATTTCCGGATAGTTGGGGTTTTCTCCAACTCATGTTCTTTATAAATGTTTACAATATGCTCATTGATAGTTTTAAGATTCTTATCAAACAGCAAAGCCATTTGCTTTTGGCTTAACCAAACCGTTTCATTTTCAAGATTAACCTGCAGTTCAATCTTGTTATCGGGAGATTTATAAATTTCAACTTCTTTCATCCTGTGTTGTGTTATTGGCAACTTGTTCTATTTTGGAACAAGTTCAAAATTAATCAAAATGAACGGCCAGGGAATACTTGACAGCTCAAATTTCAAGTCTTTAAAGCACCCTGCCCACACTGGTAAGTATTTTCCAATTGTATTTTGTGGGTACGGTCATTTTGTGGTTGTGTCATTTTTGTCTGAACCTATGCCTTGGTTCGTGTCTTCAGCAACCATTCGCTACAATATTAAAGCACAGTTAACATTTATTTCGTTTTGTATGTCACGAACCGAAGAGCATAATGAAATTTTTTATCCGGGCGAGCAATCATTAAAAACCCGCAATGAAAATATGGAATCCGGTATTCCGGTTAATGCTGCTATTTGGGCCAAAGTAAAAGCATTGGCACAATTGAATTAACAAAAAAACAGGTAATTCAATTTAATGCCTTCATCTATATTCGTTTCTCTTCATCATTCTTTATATAATAAAAATAATAGCACCCCATCGTAAGTACGCTGTAGCCCCACCAAATTTTATATCTTTCTCAAAACTTATACCCTGCGTTTATGCTTCCTGCTTATTATGCTGGCTGTTGTACAAACTGCCGCTGCCCAGGTACTCATTAAAAATGTTACTGTAGTGGCACTGGGAAAAAATCAGCATGGATAAGGCTTATTTTTATACCTCAATAAATGTTTTATCTTCAACCTCATGAAAAAATTGCTGTTGTCCTTCTTTTTGTTTTCTTTCCTGTTACTTAATGCCCAGCAAAAACAGCCCTATAAAATTATTGCCTACTATACCGGCGATGGGGCAGCCATTACACAATGGCCCGTTAATAAACTCACCCATATTATTTACAGCTTTTTAAAAATACAAAACGATACGCTAACTTTTGTTAACCCAAAACAGGATAGTAGTTTGCAGCAACTGGTACAATTAAAAGCAGCTAATCCGCAGTTAAAGATCATGGTATCGGTGGGTGGCTGGGGCGGCTGTTCTTTTTGCAGCGATCTTTTTGCCGATGACCAGCACCGTAAAAACTTTGCTAAAACCACGGTGGCTCTTTTTAAACAATACGGTATTGATGGTCTGGATCTGGATTGGGAATACCCTACCATTGAGGGTTACCCCGGCCACAAATATTCTGCTGCCGATAAAAATAATTTTACCGAACTGATAAAAACTTTAAGGCAGGAGATGGGGAATGAGTACCTGCTGTCTTTTGCAGCAGGCGGCTTTGTAAAATTCCTGGAGCAATCGGTGGACTGGGAGGCGATAATGCCCCTGCTGGATTTTGTAAACCTGATGACCTATGATTTGGTGAGTGGGTTTGCTACCGTAACCGGCCACCATACCTTGCTGAACGATTACCTGCCGGGCCAGGAGTCGACAGCGAAATGCGTAAACTGGCTGCTGGATAAAAAAATAGCTCCCGGCAAACTTATTATTGGTGCGGCTATGTATGCCCGTGTTTGGGAAAATGTACCCGATACCAATCATGGATTGTACCAGCCGGGTAAATTTAAAAGGGGCGTATCCTACGCCGATTTTACAAATTATTTCAGCGATACATCGGGCTTTAAATATTACTGGGATAAAAAAGCTAAAGCGCCTTATCAATACAATGCGGCACAAAAATTATTTGCCTGCTTTGATGATGAACGTTCAATAAAAGCAAAGTCAACTTTCATTCGCCGTAAAAAATTAGGCGGCATTATGTTTTGGCAACTGCTGGATGACCGTAAAGAAAATGGGTTGCTGGATGAAATGAATCGGCGGTTAAAGCGGTAGCAAAAAACAAATAATTAAAAATAATAGTACTGCTGCGCAAGTAAATTTCATAACTGAAGGTTTTATGTGGTTAAATAAAAAACAATGGGAAAAAATGCGAAGTTTTTAAAGGATGTTCCGGAACACTGTTCAATTTTGGAGCCGTAATGTAGTATAATTAATTAAACAAGTTGAAAAGATTATGCATTTGCGGCTTTCTTCTTTAGCTAATTTCAGGGCTATTGTTCACTGTAGAGGAGAAGCAATTGCGGATTTTTTTTAATAATGGGCCATTTAATTATTCAACAGCTCAATGGTAAATTCGGCAAATTCTCCTTCAATTGCATCCACTTTTAATTCGCCCTGGTGTGCCTTAATAATGTCGTAACTTAAAGACAGTCCAAGTCCTGTTCCTACACCGGTAGGTTTGCTGGTAAAAAAAGGCTGATAAATTTTATCTAAATATTTTTTCGCAATTCCCAATCCATTATCCCTGATGATAATCTTTACTTTGTCTCCTTCATTTTTTGTGGTTAAAGTTATAGATGGCTCATAACCCGGTTCATTTTTTTTTGCCTTCTCTCTAATGGAGTAAAAGGCATTGTCAAAAATATTCATCAGAACCCGCCCTATATCTTCCGGTATAATATTAATTTTTTCAATGGTTGTATCCATTGAAGTATTTATTGCGGCATTAAATAATTTATCTTTTGCTTTAAAAGCCTGATAGGCCAGGTTAATATGTTCGCCGGCTAAATAGTTAATATCGGTAAGTGCTACCAGGTTACCACTGCTTCTGCCATGCTGCAACATGTTTTTAACAATATTATCTGCACGTTTTCCGTGATGATTTATTTTTTTAAGATTCTGAATAATATCTGCCACCAACAAATCAATTTCTTCTATCCTGTTGCCTTTATCATTTTCTGTGTTAATCAGTTCTTTCATTTCCAGCAACAGCTCTTCTGTTATTTCCGAAAAATTATTTACAAAATTTAAGGGGTTTTGTATTTCGTGTGCAATGCCCGAAGCTACTTCGCCCAGCGAAGCCATTTTTTCTTTTTGTACCAGTTGCAACTGGCTGGTTTTAAGATTGGTTAAAGCTATTTGAAGGTTTTCTTTTTGTTCTGATAATTCTACTGTTCTTTCTTTTACCCTGTCTTCCAGTTTAAGGTTTTGTTCCATTAATTGCTGCTGCTGCTGCTGATGAATGACCTGCAGGTTTTTATGGTATTGCAATTTTTTACGCTGGTTGCTGATAAAAGCAATTAAAAAAATGCCAAACAGAAATACCATGGCTGATATGCCAATGATAACCCTAGATTGTAAGCTGATGTCGAGCAGATGCATAAAAAGCTTTGGTTATAAAAATGCACAATAAAATGTAAGCAATATTATGTACGTCCCACATATCATTGGCAAGCTCACCATTTTGGTTGATCATTGGAACATAAAATAAAAAAACAAAAAAATTAACCACCACATAAATACTCAACCCTGTTACAACCCAAAAATCGGGTCCGCTGCTGATATCACTTTCTTCTTCTCTTAATTTTGCCAGGTAATACAGCATACAATAAATCAGTAACAAATAAGCTTCGGCCGCCAGTAAATTACCACTTAAATGACTGGTGTTGCCAAAATTTTCAACCGTACTAAAATTAATGATTATTATCAATAGCGAAAGATTGGGAAGAATATACAGCAAGGTTCTGAAGGAAGTTTGCTGTAGTAGTATAAAAAAATAACTGAAACAAATAAACCGTATAACAGAGTGTACATTATATAATGGATTGTTACTTTGCATCGAGGAGGGTAAATAGATTTTATATTCCGCAATTACATTACCAATTAAATTAAGGAGTAAAGCAGCAAACAGGTATACA
>JAYSTT010000377.1:0-7450 GCA_043719495.1 Ferruginibacter sp.
GAAGGCTCAATAGAAAAGCAAACCACTACATTAAATGTGGGGCCAACACACCCTGCTACGCATGGTGTGTTTCAAAACATAATGGAGTTAGATGGCGAGCGTATTGTTTCTACCGAAGCTTCTGTTGGGTTTATTCATCGTGCTTTTGAAAAAATAGCCGAAAGAAGACCGCTTTATCAAATCACACCACTAACCGATAGATTAAATTATTGTAGTAGTCCTATCAATAATATGGGCTGGCATGTAACCTGCGAAAAGTTATTGGATGTAAAAACACCCAAACGGGTTGATTATCTTCGAATCATTATTATGGAGTTGGCTAGAATTTCTGACCATCTAATATGTAGTTCCATCATGGGTGTCGATACCGGTGCTTACACCGGATTTATGTATGTAATGCAATACCGCGAATTAATCTATGAAATATATGAAGAAGTATGTGGCTCCCGCCTTACTACTAATATTGGGCGTATTGGCGGTTTTGAAAGGAATTTTACAAATACAGCGTTTGAAAAACTCGAAAAATTCTTAAAGGAATACCCCAAAACCTTAAAGGAGTTTGAAAACCTGTTTACCCGTAACCGGATTTTTATGGATCGTACCATCGGGTGCGGACCAATATCTGCAGAGCGTGCATTGAACTATGGTTTTACAGGGCCAAATTTACGTGCCGCAGGTGTGGACTATGATGTGCGTGTGCATACTCCTTATAGCAGTTACGAGGATTTTGATTTTATTATTCCTGTGGGTAAAACGGGTGATTGTTACGACCGTTTTTTAGTTCGTAATGAAGAGATGTGGCAGAGTTTAAGCATTATTGAACAGGCTTATCAAAAAGTACAGGAATTTAAAGGTGCAGAAGCAGAAGTATTTCATGCGGATGTGCCTGCTTACTATTTACCGGAAAAGAAAGATGTATATACTAAAATGGAAGCATTGATCTACCATTTTAAAATTATAATGGGCGAAACGGATATTCCGGTTGGCGAAGTGTATAACAGTGTGGAGGGAGGAAATGGCGAGTTAGGGTTTTATTTAATTAGTGATGGAGGAAGAACCCCTTATCGTCTGCATTTCCGCAGGCCATGTTTTATTTATTACCAGGCCTATCCTGAAATTATAAAAGGAGGTATGATGAGTGATGCAATTATAACGATGAGTAGTTTGAATTTGATAGCGGGAGAGTTGGATGCGTAGCCCCTGTCCCCTAAAGGGGAACTTGGGTAGCGAGAGCATTTGTTTTTGTATGATCTTTTACAATGAAAGTTTTTTTAAATACCAGCGATAGATTTTCATGGCATCATCGTTGCGTCGCAATCCTTTCATAGGTATACCAATGTTGAACATTTATTGAAGCGTAGATTGAAAATAGAAAAATATAAAAATGGAGATTGTTTTTTCTTCTGACAAATTAAATAAGGTAGCGGAGATTATTTCCCGTTACCCCGAAGGCAAACAAAAAAGTGCGTTGCTGCCTGTACTGCATATGGCACAGGATGAATTTGGCGGATGGTTGGATGTGCCGGTGATGGATTATGTAGCAACATTGTTACACATTGAACCTATTGAAGTATATGAAGTGGCCAGCTTTTACAGTATGTACAATTTAAAACCTGTGGGCAAATACATGTTTGAAGTTTGCCAAACAGGGCCTTGCATGTTAAATGGCAGCGATAATATTATTGATTATATCAAACAGCAATTAAATATTGGCGTGGGTGAAACAACAGCAGACGGCATGTTTACTTTAAAAACGGTGGAATGTCTGGGAGCTTGTGGCTACGCTCCCATGATGCAATTAGGTAAACATTACAGGGAACATTTAACTAAAGAAAAAGTGGATGCGATAATTGAAGAGTGCAGGGCAAAAGTAAATTAATGAAAGGTAAGCTGACCATATTGTTTTTCTTTTTTGCTGTTGTGGTAACAGCACAAACCGATGAAGAAAAATTAACTGCAACCATAAAGGAATTTCACCAGGCACTGGTAAAAAAGAATACCGTTTCTATCAATCAGCAAACGGATAAAGCATTAAGTTACGGGCATAGCAATGGCTGGGTAGAAAATAAAATTGATATCATTAAAGATCTGGAAATCGGTTATATCAGTTATCAATCTTATATAGAAGACAGTATTACAGTTTTGATAAATGGCAATATGGCGAATGTGCGTTTTGTAGCAGATGTTACAGCAACAATGAAAGAGGTAACCAATACTTTTCACATAAAAGTGTTAGAGGTATGGGTGAAAAAAGGAAAACGCTGGGTGTTGTTTGCAAGGCAGGCGGTAAAAAATTAGGAATTAAAAATTAAAAAATGCCCTCAACAACAAGTATGAAAAAATTGTTTTTAGCAATATTGGTGTTCTTGACTTCAATGCCTGTTTTTCCCCAATCGCAAAAAGAATTAAAGAACGATATGGAAGAAGCAAGAGAATCCAAACGTGATATCTTTATCGAAATGAATAACGGTAAATTTATCACTTATGAAAAGCTGAAGATTAAGGCAGCGGTGCTGGGGTACGAACATTTTGAAGGCGACGGTAAAAAGCTTGATATTCCTTTTGATAATGTAAAATCGTACCAGACAGAGGACTATTATGCGGTAAGACTTGACAGCACGCCAACAATTCATTTAGGTAAAATGCCTGCAAGGGAACTTTTTGGAATGAGGATACGAACCGGAAAAATTGAGTTGTTCTATTCCTACAGGCAGAAAGAAAAAATACTTGGAGTTAATGTATACACTTCAGACAATCACTTAAGCTATTTTATAAGAAAGGGTAAAAATTCTGAATTGGTAGACTTTTCTAAAGCAGCTTTAAAATTGATGATAGCTGACAATAAGGGTTTGTTGGAGGAATTTGAAAGCATGTATAAGAATATGAATAAATACAAAAGTGCTATAAAGATAATTGATGAATATAATTAAGTGCCCTTTGTCTTTGTTAGTGCAAGACCAACAAGGTACACAAAGATGAAAGTTGAATAAAGTGATAATATGGAAGAGTGCATTTCGTTCCTCAGTGTAAACTGTGCCAATGAAGTTGAATAAAGAAAAAATGTTGGTAACAATATATTTATAACAAAGCATAATCAGTCCTCCGCCACGGCGGAGATAAGGGAAAATGTCAAAAAAATTATTATTAGCAAACGCACATGTTCCGGGCATCTGCAGCTACGAAGTGTATCGCCGTGAAGGTGGCTACCGCAGCGTTGAAAAAGCTTTGAAGACGATGGACCCTGCTGCTATTGTGGACGAAGTTAAAAAAAGCGGCTTACGAGGCCGTGGAGGCGCAGGTTTTCCGGCAGGAATGAAATGGAGTTTTATTGCCAAGCCCGAAGGGGTGCCTAGGCATTTGGTAGTTAATGCAGATGAAAGCGAACCCGGTACTTTTAAAGACCGCTACCTGATGGAATTTATTCCGCATATTTTAATTGAAGGCATGATCGTGTCTTCCTTTGCATTGGGCAGCAACGTGAGTTACATTTATATACGTGGCGAATATGCTTGGGTCATTGATATTTTAGAACAGGCTATTGCCGAAGCAAAGCAAAATGGATTTCTCGGTAAAAATATTCTGGGCAGCGGTTTCGATTGTGAAATTTATGTGCATCGTGGTGCAGGCGCTTATATCTGCGGCGAAGAAACTGCATTGATAGAAAGTTTGGAAGGCAAACGGGGCAATCCAAGAATTAAACCACCATTCCCGGCAATAAAAGGTGTATGGGAAAGGCCAACAGTGGTAAATAATGTAGAAACGATTGCAGCAGTTGTTCCCATAATTAATGATGGTGGCGAAGAGTATGCAAAAATTGGTGTGGGCAAAAGTACCGGTACAAAATTAATTTCTGCCTGTGGTAATATTAATAAACCTGGTGTTTACGAAATTGATATGACCATCAGCGTAGAAGAATTTATTTACAGCGATGAATGGTGTGGCGGCATTCCTAACGGGAAAAGATTAAAAGCGGGTATCCCCGGGGGGTCATCAGTGCCAATTTTACCTGCCAATTTATTATTAACCACTGCAAAAGGCGAAAAGCGTTTAATGAACTACGAAAGCCTGAGTGATGGTGGTTTTGCAACAGGCAGCATGATGGGCAGTGGTGGCTTTATTGTTTTAGATGAAGACCAGTGTGTGGTAAAAAATACGTACACATTAGCCAGGTTTTACCGTCATGAAAGTTGCGGACAATGCAGCCCCTGCCGTGAAGGAACCGGCTGGATGGAAAAGATTTTATTAAACATAGAAAAAGGCAAAGGCAAAATAAGTGACATAGATTTGCTGTGGGATATTCAAAGAAAAATTGAAGGCAATACTATTTGTCCATTGGGTGATGCAGCGGCATGGCCGGTTGCCGCAGCCATACGGCATTTTAGAGATGAGTTTGAATGGCATGTATTGAACCCGGATGAATGTTTAAAAAAGAATTATGGGTTGGCGCATTATGCGGATGCGATACATGTGGCAGTGCCTGCTTAATAAAAATAAATGCAGAAGATAGATAACATAGAGATTAAGAATTTTAAATCAATACGCCATCAAAAGATTGAAGGGTGTAAGCGTATTAATGTTTTTGTGGGGCCACCAAATGTTGGGAAGAGTAATATATTGGAAGCGATAAGTGGGTTCTCAATACTAAATAAAAGTAGTTTTAATAAAAAAAATCTCAAATCGTTAATTAGGTTTTCTAGATTTACAGATTTCTTCTTTAATGCTGAAATAAAACAGCCTATATCAATTTGTATTAATAATTCCGAACGAGAATTAGACTATCAATTCAATGATTTCGAAAATTTAACTTTAATTATATCAGAATTATTTCACGAATCAAAGTTTGAGAATGGGAAATTAGCCAAGTTGGGTTATGTTATTTTAAATGCCTTAATAAACAATGATGGCAAAATTAAAGATGTTAAAAGGGAAAAATCTACAGAGAGTGTACTAATTAAGAAATATTCCTATAATTCTGCAATTAACTTCAATTCTTCGAAATCATTAAATTTAAATATCCCTAATGGAGAGAATTTAAATGATATTGTTGAGGGTAATGCTGATTTGAGAAAAAATTGTAATGAAATATTAAAAGAATATGATTTGAATTTACATTTCGATAGAACTAAAGAAGAAAATAAATTAGAATTAAGAAAAAATTTAAGAGACGGAACAACTATTACTCTAGATTGGAATTTAATAGCAGATACTTTGCAAAGAGTTTTTTTTTATAAAGCTGCTATTTTAAGTAATCAAAATTCAGTTTTATTATTTGAAGAACCAGAAGCACACATGTATCCACCATACATCTCAAAGTTTACAAGCGATATGATGTATGATGATAATGGTAATCAGTTTTTTATTGCTACGCATAGCCCTTATGTTATTAATGATATAATGGAAAATTTAAAAAAAGATGATTACTCAATTTATACTGTGGGGTATGATAAAGAAACAGGTGAAACTTTAATTAGGAGGATGACAGACGGAGAGCTACATGAAATTTATCAGTACGGGGTAGATTTATTTTTGAATTTAGAAAATTATTTGCCTCATGCACAACAGCAATAAATGTATTATTCCAGAATGTTACATTGATTCCTGTTTAGTTGAAGTTCTTTTAATTGCTGATAAGGATTATGTAAATCATCATAAAGGCAATGGAAAAGTGGCAAAAGAAATGAAAGAAAATTTTGAGAATGATTTTTGTCTGGGTATTATTGATGAAGATAAAGAGCAGCTTGATTATTTAAAAGAATTTAAAGAAGAAAAGGTAACTGAATATTTAAAGTTGTGGAAGCATGAAACAAAACATCATTATATTATTCAGATAAGGCCTGTTGTGGAAAAATGGATTTTAGGAATATGTAAGAGCAATGAAATTAATTTGGCTGATTTTAATTTGCCAACGGATTTAAAAGAGTTACTGAGAATTACAAAATCAGTAGGTTCAAGAAAAGAACAGCGTTTGGTAAAACTTTTCAAACAAATGAAAAATAAAAATTGCTCTCCGGTTATGGAATTAAAAAACTGGATTGAGTTTTTAAAAGAAAATAAACATAATTCAAACTTAGATTTGTTATAAATGGCTGAAGAAACAAAACCTATACCACCATCTACTTTTAAAGTTACCATCGATAACATCACTATTGATGTTGCCCCTGGTACAACTGTTTTAAATGCTGCCCGTAAAATTGGTGGGGAAGTTGCTCCGCCTGCAATGTGCTACTACAGCAAGTTACAGGGCAGTGGTGGTAAATGCCGTACCTGTTTGGTTGAAGTAGCTGCTGGTTCCACCGCCGACCCAAGGCCAATGCCAAAGTTGGTTGCAAGTTGCCGTACCAATGTAATGGATGGTATGATTGTAAAAAATATTACAAGCGATAAAGTAAAAGATGCAAGGGCAGGTGTGGTAGAATTTTTATTAATTAATCATCCGCTCGATTGCCCCATTTGCGATCAGGCCGGCGAATGTCATTTGCAGGATTTAGGTTACGAACATGGAAAGGAAGGTACCCGTTACGAATTTAAAAGACGCACTTTTGATAAAGAAGATATTGGCCCTTATATTCAATTGCACATGACAAGATGCATACTTTGCTACCGCTGCACTTATGTTGCCGATCAACTAACGGACAACCGTGTACATGGAATTTTAGACAGAGGGGATCATGCAGAAATATCTACCTACATTTCCAAAGCCATTGAAAATGATTTTAGCGGCAACATGATTGATGTGTGTCCTGTTGGCGCATTAACTGATAAAACCTTCCGTTTTAAAAACCGGGTATGGTTTACAAAACCTGTGGATGCACACCGCAACTGCGATAATCCAAAATGCTGCGGCAAAGCAACTTTATGGTTACGTGGCGATGAAGTGTACAGGGTAACAGCACGTAAAGATGAGTGGGGTGAAGTGCAGAGTTATGATGGAAAACCCGGATGGATCTGCAATACCTGCCGATTTGATAAAAAGAAAACCAGCGACTGGACAATTGAAGGGGTAACAAAAGTAAATCGTCATTCAGTAATTGCACAGGGCCATTACCAGGGATTGGTAATGCCTAAAGAAACGGTAAAGGAAGTAATGGGTGGTAGAGACCCTAAACTTTTAATGAACATACATAATGTAAGTGAAGTAAATAATCCCGGAGTTCATTTAAGTAAAATTGCAGGGCCTTCGCATACAGAAGATTTCGCAAAATCGGGTGAGTACATTAAGGGTGATGGCGAATCAACTCAATGGGGGTTAATAAAAGAATAAAAATATTTTAATAAAGGATTATGCTTTTAGCAATTGACTGGGCTTTGATAATAGAAAAATTTGTGTTGATCCTCATTGTGGTAATGAGTTCATTGCTTATTGCCATGTATGCTACTTATGCCGAACGTAAAGTGGCTGCTATTTTGCAGGACAGGCGTGGCCCCAACCGTGCAGGCCCATTTGGTATTT
>JAYSTT010000378.1:0-7442 GCA_043719495.1 Ferruginibacter sp.
TAAAACAAACTCCATTTTTTTAGCATCCTGCTCAGCATTTATTTTAGATTCTATTGATGCCTTTACAGAATTAGGCAGGGTAATATTTCTTACCAATAATTGCTCCAGCATAAGGCCGCGTTTCTTAAAATCATCTTCAATACTTTTATAAATGCGTTGTTGAAATTCATCCCTTTTATTGCCAAACAAATCTACCGCCTGATAATACACGGCGTTGTCCCTAATTTTTGTACGGGTAATGGGGCGCACAATTTTATCCCTGTAATCATCGCCGGTTTCCCTTAATAATTTAGGTGCGTCAGTTGAAACAATTCTGTATAAAACAGTAAGGTCAATCGTTACTTCTAGTCCATCGCTGGTTAATACCCTTATCGCATCATCGCCGGATTTTTGCCCTTCGTCATTTACACCACTCATGGTATAGTTCTGCGTTTTTACGTCTAACTTTTTTACATCCAGCAAGGGATTAATAAAGTGCAGGCCACTGCCCATAATATCATTTTGTATGCTGCCAAACAAAACTTTTACTCCTATTTCGCCCCCGTCAATTTGTTTTACGCAACTGGTAATAATGCCCAGTGCAATAAAAACCAAACCAACAATGCGGCCAACAGGTTTAAATTTTTCTAATGCAGGGTTATTTTTTAAAAGCACTACCGTAAGAATTAAAACAATAATGCCTAATACAATTAAAACCATGGTTTATAAGTTTAGGGCTGTAAGTTCGGTAGAAGAATTAATATTTGGGGGAATGATTTTGCACATGATATTGCAGAAAATATTTTAATCGCTTATCCTTGATTTGTGTAATACTGCTTCTATTAAAACAAAATCATTATAAACAGAAAAGGCGATTACCCAATCATTAAAATAAATACAACGAAGATTTAGTTTATTAAAAGAGAGATTATGGCAAAGTTTTATTTGTGCAGGATTCAAGAGGGTTTTTTGTAAAAAGTATTCATATTTGTTAAGCCATCGCAAACCAGCATTTTCTGTATTCTTACTTTCAATAAAATTTATAAGACTAATTAAAGAAGCGAAGGCCTCTTTTGTGTAGTTAATGTGCATTATACTTATCTCTTATTATTTGATGGGCATTTTCCATAGAAATCATTCCGCTTGCCCTGCTTTTTTCTATCAATTTTGTTAACTCGTCGGGAGAAAGTGGTTTTCCAGGTAAAAAAATATTGTTTTCTACATCATCAATTAATGATAACTTCAAATGATTTTGCTTTGCAAATGCTAACAGCTTATCAATATTATCTTTATTGGTATTTTCTAATTGTAAAAGCATACATAAATATACAAATTGTTTTTTATGGTGAGATTGAAAAGTGAAAATAGGAAGTGGTTATTTAGCTTGAATATTGTACGTTGCTGGTTAAGAAAACCATGCTGGAGCTAAGCGAAAGCTTAATGTAGAAAAATTATTTTAATAAATCCCATTTTTCTAAAAAATATCCCTCTTTATCTTGGAACTGTCTCATATTTGTATCTTGATGTGGTTGACCTTTTTTCCCAGGAGTTGCTAGCCATTTTGCATGTCCAGTTTTAAGCCTCTCCGCAATTACTTTACTAGGCACTATAAAATATTCTGGCCTTTGTGACAACCCTTTAAGTGCAACGAAAACATAAAATAGATTTTCTGATTCCAAAGCCTCTGCCTTTTTACTTAATGGCCAAGAGCGTCCGCCATATTGGTTTGTTTTTACTTGTATTGCAATAATCTTGTTATCAGAAAATTTTGAGGCATGAATATCAATACTGTCATTATTACGAAGGGTTACAGAAGCCATGAACCCCCTTATTGAAAGTTCCCCAGCTACAAAATACTCGCCAGCAATACCTGTGAGCCCTTTGGATAATTTATCTTGATTTTTCATCCCCAAAACTATATAGATTGTAAATAAATATACTCAACTATCAAAACAAAATTCTAAATAAAAAACCGAAGCTTTCAACTCCGGTTTCAAATATCATCTTCTCCGCAAGTTCCCCCTTCAGGGGGCGGAGGGGGTTTTTAATTATTCAACATCAACGGCATTACCAGCATAAGCAATTCCTCACTGTCTCCCATTTCAGTAGGTTTAATAATGCCAGCTTTGGTTGGCGTGCTTAATTCCATATTTATTTCACTGGTATCAGCACCATTCAGCATTTCAATTAAAAATTTTGCATTAAAAGCAATTTGTAAATCTTCGCCATCATACTGGCAGGCCATGCGTTCGTTACCTTCAAAACTAAAATCAACATCTTGTGCAGCCAACTGCAATTCGCTGCCGCTAATGCTTAGTGCAACCTGATTGGTGCTTTTATTACTAAACACACTTACACGGCGCAATGCATTTTGAAAATCGTTTTTGTTAACCGTCATTTTATAAGGATTGTCCACCGGTATCACCACTTTATAATCAGGAAAACGGGCATCAATCAGCCGGCACACCAGTTCGGTACTGCCATGTTTTACAAATAAATGATTACTGTTGTAGCTGATGTTCAGTTCATCTTCATTATCGGGTAAAGAACTTTTTAAAAGGCTCAATGGTTTTTTAGGTACAATGAAAGAATCTTTTTTAGGGCAGCTTACATCTGTACGGGTATATCGCACCAAACGGTGGGCATCGGTGGCAACAAAAGTTATTCCTTTTTTATCAAGTTCAAAAAATACACCCGTCATTGCAGGACGCAAATCATCGTTGCTTACTGCAAAAATGGCTTTGTTAATAGCTGTTACCAAAGCGCTTGATGTCATGGTAAAGCTATTGGCATCATCGGCCGCCGGTTCTTTAGGAAAGTTATCGGGGTTTTCTCCCATCACTTTGTACTTACCGTTATCGCTGGTAATTTCTACCCCAAAGTTTTTATCAATATTAAAAGTAAGCGGCTGCTCGGCAATGTTTTTTAACGAGTCCATTAAAATTTTTGCAGGTATGCAAACTTTGCCGCTGTCTTTGGCTTCAATATCTAAATGTACTTTCATTACTGTTTCCAAATCGGTAGCTACTACGGTGAGTTTGTTTTTTTCAATTTCAAACAAAAAATCTTCCAAAATGGGTAACACAGTATTGGTATTAATAACACCACCGATCTGTTGCAGTTGTTTCAGCAAAGCCGAAGAAGAAACGATAAACTTCATAAAATATATTTATTATAGCTCCAAAGATAAAAGATTGCCTGTAATGAAGCCAAGATAATATTAACATTTTAATATTTAAGCCTCTGGCTGATTTTTGAGACAGAAAATGCCCGCCAGGAAAACATACAGAAGTTTGTTTCGATACTAAAGCTTCAAATTTTACGTTAAGGCATATAAATGGGTAAATATTAAAATATTACCAGCTAAGCGAAATTATAGAAAGCGGATACAAAAAAGAAAAACAAAACTGCAAACGCCTTTTAAAGAGCAATTGCCTACCACATCAAAAAAAATTAATTCTCACCCATAAAACCGGGCAAGCCCAAAACCGAAACAGCGGGCAAAACCAAAATCTAAAAAAATGAAAAAACAAATTTTCATGTTGGCTGCTTTTATTGCTGCCACTGGTGTAACGGCGAAGTTAGCTGCTCAGGTTGCTGCTACCGATGCATTAAAAAACAGAACAAAAAGTAACAATACTAACGAAAAAGTCACCCTGCCTGCGGGCACAGAAAATGTTACGGTTACAATAAAATTACAGGCACCAGCCAGCGGTAAAGCGCTTATAGTTGATGAAGTAAAAAACGCTATTACTTTTAGGTGGACACCAATAGTACCTAAACCGAAAGAAACAGTAACCTACAGGCTTAAAGTATGGCAACTGATGCAGGGGCAAAATAGCACACAGGCCATGCGTACCAATAAACCGATTGTAACAAAAGATGTGGCAGATATAACTGAAGCAAAACTGAGTGGTATATACACCGGCCCGTGCAAACCTCCTTATTTGTGCGATTTTGTATGGACAGTAGAGGCCATTAGTGCCGATGGAAAACAGATGACCGAAAAAGGAACGCAAGAGGTATCAAGTTTTAGTATAGAAAAATCTAACTAAAAATAAAGTAGCAGAATCTTAAAAATTAAAAAGCTGCCTGTAATAAGGCCAGAAAAATATTATCAATTACTATAAAACCTAAACAAATGAAAAAACAAATAATTATTGCAGCTGCTATTATTGCAGCAACAAGTTTTACCAACCAGCTAACTGCACAAGAAGTTGCCGCAGCAAAAATTGCTGGCTACGACTTGAAAAAGAATGTAAAGTGCCGCATCAGCAGCACATCATCAGGTTGCGATATTTCTTTTACCAATGAAGTTAAAAGCCCAAGAGATGCTGCAAGTGGCATGGCAACCGGTAAAAGGCAACATAAGCCTTTCAGGTTTTCAGTAAGTGCTGCTGACAATTCAGTTGAAGAAAGCTCTGGCAATAACGCTCTTAGGGAAAGCCCAACCAAGGCAAGTACCGCTGCCGGCAAAGCATCGTTCAGCGATTTAAGTGTAATGATTACCATAAAAGGAAAATCTCAAAAATTAGATATTACCGATGGCGAATTTTCTTTACCGCCCGATTGCCCCAATGGTGCCTGCGCCATGAGCGTTTCATGGAGCTGGGGTGCAACAAACAGCAGCAGCAAAAGTTGCTCTGTAGATTTTTTATTGGAAATAGAAGACGGCGTATGCAAACAAGTAGCTAAAAGCAAAAGCAACGTTAAGAATAATTAATTTTTTATTAAAACAGGAGGTATTTTGCTTCCTGTTTTATTTTACAAACCCTAATTATCCCTTTTAAAACCTGCATGAAAAAACCTGCATACAAATTGCCTTGCCTGCATAAATTATTTTTTGTAAAGCATGTTTTGCTTTGCGTACTTATCTGCGCTGCACTTAATGTATTTGCACAAAAAGATGAAATTTATAAAAAAGACAGCACCAGCATCCGCTGTAAAATTTTAAGCATTAAAGGCAAAAATTATACTTACGCTTTTGCAGATAAAAATAATACTGTTACAAAAAAAACGGTTGCAAAAGCTTTAGTAGATTCTGTACAATACAATAAGTACGACAGCAACATAATTGCACATAAACTTTTTGATGAAAAAATTCCTGCGGCTGAAGATGAAGCTCCACCCAAACCCCTGCAGTTTATTTTTGGCATTGGTTTAAATGTGGGTAATATTTTAGAATTTAATTCATCATCGGGTCCGGATAAAAAAAGTTTTTCAGCAACCAGCGCACTAGATTTGGGTTTAAATTATTATAAAGAAGGTAAACGATTTGCCATGACGAATGAACTGCATTGGACAGTTGCTGTTCAAAAGGCTGGATTTACAAGTGCTGCACATATCCAAAGAGCCACCGATGATTTTAGCACACTGCATGATTTTTCTTTTGCTATGAACAAAAGCAATAAATGGAATTTTAATTTAATAGCCAAAACCAGTACTTCCATCTTTACCATTTTTGACGGAGATTTTTTTAAAGACTTTAATAACAATGGAAAGATACAAGGCTTTTTAAATCCTTACCAGGTAACACTTTCACCTGGCATCAAATTTCAACCCAACGACTATTTCAGGTTTTCGCTTTCGCCTTACTCTGTTAGTTTATATGGTTTACGCAGCCAGCAAATTGCCAATACCGGATTTTACACACAAACATTTGATGTAAATAATAATTATGATCTTTTTGTTTTTAAACAATTAGGCGCCGAATTAAATATCTGGTACGACAGGAAATATAAAAAATGGCTGGATATGCAATACCGCCTCGGTATTTCATCTGACTATTTTTCTAAGTTGGCAAAAAATGGGTTAATGGACGGTTTGTTTATTACAAAAATTAAACTCATTAAAAATGTGTACCTCACCCACCGGGCTGTTTTAAAAGCCGACTTCACCCAAAAGCCATTTAAGCCTTACTACAACCAAACTGTTTTATTAAGCTTTGCTAAAAATTTTTAAAAATAACCTTTCGGCTTTAGATACAAAATTTACTACTTTCGTTTTTTAACTCCCTCTCTAATGCTTTCTCAAAAATTTACCCCCCTGCAGGCTTTGCCCAAAGCAAAACATTTTTGTGCTTACCAGGAGCGCTGCCATAGCGAAGTAAAAGACAAGCTGTATGGTTTTGGTTTAAACACAAAAGAGGTTGATCAAATCATCAGCATACTTATTGAAGAAAACTATTTAAATGAAGAGCGTTTTGCTATTGCCTTTGCTGGTGGGCATTTCAGAACTAAAAAATGGGGCCGTGTAAAAATTACCTATGCCTTAAAACAAAAACAGGTTTCTGCTTATTGCATAAAAAAGGCGCTGCAGCAAATTAATGAGGATGATTATTTAAAAACGCTGTGGTTGATTTTTGACGACAAATTAAAAACGCTGAAAAGTGAAAAAAATATCTTTGTTAAAAAAAGAAAAATGCAGGATTATTTATTACAAAAAGGGTTTGAAAGCTATCTGGTAAGGGAATTAATTTCGGATATTTAAAACAAATTTACTTTATAAAAAATATTGTGTAAATTGATTTTCTTAATTACGCCTCATGTTTGAACATAGCAAAAAATATTTTTCCTATATCTTAAATCCGCTGGAGTTGTTGCGTACAAAAAAAGTATTGCAGGTAAACCCTACTGTTCCATCTGCCAGAAAAGAGCCGGAAGAAATAAAAATTTTTGTTTTTGATTATGATATCACTCATGCCGACATTAAAGAATTAAAAGATGTTCCCGGTTCTTTTAGTTATTTGGATTCTAAAAACACAAGCTGGATAAATGTTGATGGCTTACGTAAAGCTGATGTTGAAAAAATTGGGGCCTGCTATGGGATACATAATTTAATTACCGAAGATATTTTAAGCCTTGGCCAGCGACCTAAAATGGATGAAATTGACGGGCTGGTATTTTGCCTGTTAAACATGATGTACTTTAATGAAAAAGATTCGGCAGTAGAAATTGAACAGATAAGTATTGTGCTGGGTAAAAATTTTGTTATCAGCTTTCAGGAAGATGCGACAAGAGATGTTTTTAATCCCCTAAGAGAACGTCTTAAAATAAATGGCAGTAAGGTGCGACAGCATGGGGCAGACTATTTGTTTTATTCTTTAATTGATATGATTGTAGATAATTATTTTTTGGTAATGGAAAAGCTGGGGGAAAAAATTGAGGGGTTGGAAGAAGATATTGTTCGTAATGCCAATACCCGTAGCCTGGCTAAAATAAATATGCTGCGTAAAGAAATGATTGTACTTAAACGCAGTATTGCTCCGGTAAGAGAGTTGGTAAACGGTATTTTACGCAGCGATAGTGAATTGATTGAAGAACGTACTGAAAAATATTTTAAGGATGTGTACGACCATATTTTACAGGCCAACGACCTTGCCGAAAACTATCGTGATATGATGATGAACTTACACGATTTGTATTTAAGTAATGTAAACTTAAAAATGAACGAAGTGATGAAGG
>JAYSTT010000379.1:0-3065 GCA_043719495.1 Ferruginibacter sp.
GTTTTACTATAAAGACCTGAACCATTTTTATCAACCTGCTTTAATCGATAGTATAGCATTGAAATACTTTTTAAATCAGTGCTCTTATCAATAAAACTATAGGATTTATTTGTTTCAATTATATTTTCTGCCTCACTAACTGTTCCGATAGTTTTAAAATTTACTCCATCAACCGATCTTTCCACTTCAAAAATGTTTTTATTGGCTTCTGCTTCAATTTTCCAATTAAGTATAACATTATTATTATTATTTATTGAAGCGTCAAATGAGGAATATTTAACCGGCAATACATAGTAATTATGCATTGAAACAGGTTTAAAGTAACCGCAACTATACCGGTTTTGTACTGTAAAGATGGCATCGGTTAAATTGCCAAATCTTACTTCGTCTATTTTATTAACTTTTTTATAAAGAAAATTAATGTTAGTTACGTAGGAAGCAGTATCAATACCTGCATAATTTAAATACGTTCCTGTAGCCTGATAAAAATTTGGTGAAATATTGGTTAAGGTTAATATCGTAGCATTAGATACAACAAAGGTATCAGCACCTTTTGCCGCTACATATTCCCTAACGTGCTGATTATCTCCATCCACATCAATAAATGATAATTGAAAACATTCAAATTCCCTTATTTTACTATCAGCAGAATCTTTAAATTCAATTTTAAAGCTAACATATGAGTCGGATACGCCCTGCGTTTGGGGAGTTTTTATAACCGGTTGCCATGCAGCATTGTAACCAAATAAATTATCATCAATACTGGATAAGCTGGCACCCCCTACTATATCCAAAATTTTTACATAAGCATCAACCCCTTCCGTAACTGAAGGAAATTTATATGTTGCATTAATTTGCCCACCGGTTCCACTTATGAGTACCGGGTTTTGCCAAACCATATCAGGAGCAATACATTGAGCAATAATACCATTAATATTTAAGAGAATGATCGCAAAAAAGATAAATATTTTAGGAAAAGACGTAAATTTTAATTTCATTTTATTTTTTTTGGGTTTCAGATTTGAAATTATAAATACCCGAGGTAATGGTCATTTATAATTTCTTAATTAATGTTCGGTTTAAAAAGTTTAAGAAGAGTTGCCAACTATTGTAAAATCAACAACTCTTGTAAACCTTATTGGTGCCTGGTTATAATTAGTTTTTAATAACTTTTTGCATGCCCGTAACCTTTCCATTTATAAACAGCTGCGCAACATACATACCCGGTGCAAGTTTACTAAGTCCATTTAATTGTAAAGTATTATATCCTTTACTTACTACCGATTGCTTGCTCATTACTTTTTGACCTGCACTGTTGATAATATCTATTACAGCAGTACCAATTTCATCTGTAGTAAACCGTACGTTTAAATTTTCTGTAAAGGGATTTGGAGATGTTTCAATTGCCACAGCAGTTTTAGACTGCATTTTTACAACTATTATATTGCTATAAGAAATTCTACCAGCATTATCTATTTGCTTTAAGCGATAATAAACAACTGTTGTAGATTGCAGCTCCGCAGTATTATCGTTAAACAGGTAGCTTTTGTTGGTTCCGTTTTCAAAACCTCCCAAAACGATACCGATAGTGGCAAAATCAGTACCGCTTACTGAGCGCTCTATTTCAAAATGATTGTTGTTTATTTCCTGATCGGTAACCCACTTTAGTGTTATATTTTTTTCAGTAACTGCAGCATCAAAAGAAACATACTTTACAGGTAATATTATATAATTAAAATAATCAAAATCTTTAAAATAAATTCCTTTTTGTCTGTTGATTGAACCTGAACCAAGATTAATTGCTCCGGCTTTATATGTAAAACTGCTGATATTTTGATTAGTTACAGTAAACATAACCTGCTTTGCCGTTGTATCTACTCCCGGATACTCAACACCAACAACATTACTTGCTGAAAACTCTGTACCTGTTTTAGTTACGCTAATTTCCAAAGGAGAGGATTGATATTTGCAATTACCTCCCCCCATATTAAGAACATCATTCTCATATATACTACCAAAACTGCCGTCTATATCCATTGCTGTGGCAACAACCAGTGGCATATTTTTCAATGTGGTTAAGGAAGGATTAAAAAATTCAATTTTAAACTCTACCATACCTGTAGAATTGGCCGGGATTTTTATTTGTGGAGAAAATGCCTCTGGCTTTGTCAGGCTATTATCATCAAGTATGGCAACTGTTGCACCACCAGTAGCACCAATAATAGTAACCACTGCACTTGTACCAGGTGCCACAGTTGCAAAACTGTATTTTGCACCCACAGTTAGATCAGTACCACTGATTAATACTGGAGTAGAATTAAATCTGAAGAGTGATTGGGCTTGTAATGCGCCAGTTAAAAACAAAGTAATACTAAGTAATACAGCATACTTCAATGAGGTAAAATTAGTTTTCATTTTCTTGTGTTTAAATCTTCAGAATAATTTTCAGGATTTGCCTGGTATTTTTACCTTGGCACCCCTGGAGGGATATTACTTTGAAAATTGGGTTCAGATTAGAATTAATGAATAACAGAGGTAACGGTCATTTATAAATTCAACACAAACATAATACTCTTTTCGGAAACCGCAAACATTTTACACCGTAATTTTACCGTATTTTGAGCATAAATACGTTTTTGCCCTTTTTGTTTGAAAATATCTAATATTTAAGAAAAAGCACTAAACGAATTCTAATCATAAGCCAAAAAAGATTTTAAAAAAAATAGATTCGCTTACTTTTCTTCAAAAAAAACTGAAATAAGATAGAATTTCTTTGCTTTTAAATTAAGAAAAAATACGCTTCTTATATTATAGGTTATAATTAGTGATTTTACTCTCCCAATATAATATTCTAATTTTTTTAATGGCTCTTGTTTAATCCAGCTTATCAAATGCAATACTGCCATTTTTACATATTTTACTAGAAAGTATTTTATCCTGATCTATAAAAATTCCAACTTCCGCAAAATATAATTCCACAAACTCCGATTTTATAAAAAGCGTTGGTAAATGGCTATTAAATATTTCAGTTGTTTATAAAAAATATAAATATATCAATTTTAATA
>JAYSTT010000380.1:0-7442 GCA_043719495.1 Ferruginibacter sp.
CTGCTCTTGAACCTTCAGGAACACCCTTTAAATATTTGTTGCTTAGTAACCCTTGTGCAAGAGGAGAAAAAGCAATGCACCCTACTTTATTTTCTTCCAACACATCCAACAGGCCATCTTCCACCCAACGATCTAACATGGAATATTTTGGCTGATGAATTAAACAAGGGGTGCCTAACTCTTTTAATATTTTAATTGCTTTTGCAGCTTCTTCGGGCTGATAACTTGATATACCCACATAAAGGGCCTTTCCCTGCCGAACTATCAGGTCAAGTGTACCCATGGTTTCTTCAAGAGCTGTATTCGGGTCAGGACGGTGATGATAAAAAATATCTACATACTCAAGCCCCATCCTTTTTAAACTCTGATCGAGGCTTGCTACTAAATATTTTTTTGAGCCCCAATCTCCATAAGGCCCGGGCCACATACCCCAACCAGCTTTGGACGAAATAATCAGTTCATCCCTGTAATGGATAAAATCATCCTTGAATATTTTTCCAAAATTTTCTTCTGCAGAACCCGGAGGGGGACCATAATTATTAGCCAGATCAAAATGAGTAATACCTTTATCAAAAGCAGTCCTTAAAATATTACGGGCATTCTCCAAGTTATCTATATGACCAAAGTTGTGCCACAGGCCTAAGGAAATTGCCGGCAACATTAATCCACTATTTCCACATCTCCGGTATTCCATTTTTTCATATCGCTGGATATTTGGTAAGTATTGCATAATAAAGTTGTATTGTTTATAAATAGTTCAAATAAGATTAAGGTAACAGTTATTCAATTTGTATAACAGCCACAATAGCTTTCAGTATTATTTAAAGATCAATGGTGTATCTGATATCACTAAAGCCCGTAAAGTTTGGTTCCAATTTTATTGAAAAGGAGTTGTTCGCCTTCCCAGTCTCTGAGATAAATTGTTTCAATACCATTTGTGTTTTTACTCGTTTTCTTTTAAGCATTTCATCAAATTTTTTTAATCATGCCGCAATCCTTCTGCAATTTTAAACACATGTAAAATATAAGGGAACAAAGCATCTATTGTTTCTGATGCCCCCTTTACAGAACCCGGCAATGTGATCACTAATGTTTGGTTGATAAAACCACAAATTCCCCTGGATAACATGGCATAGGGCATTCTTTGCTGTCCATAGTTTCTTGCCGTTTCCATGATGCCGGGAATTTCTCTTGTTAATAAAGGCCTGATAGCATCCGGTGTTACATCTCTTGGTGAAAGGCCGGTACCACCTACAAAAACAAGCAGGTTATAATCACCTGTCGAAAATTTATTTGCATGCTGCTGTATCAGGTCAAAGTCATCTGGAATGGTTGAATTGTTTACAACTTCAATATCATTATGCTCTAATTTCTTTATCACTTTTAATCCTGCTGTATCTTCTTTTTCTCCTTTTGAAACACTATCGGAACAAACAATTACCACTGCTTTTAATCCTGTAATTTGTTGATCCCTGAAATCTGTTTTGCCGCCTTTTTTTGATTCCAATTTGATGGTAGAAATGTAAACGCCTTTGTCAATTGGCTTCAACATATCATAAATTGTTAGTGCTGCAACAGCAGCACCATGCATGGCTTCTACTTCCACACCCGTTTTATAAATTGTGTGCACTTCTACATATATATGAATTTGCAGTCCTATTATTTCATAAGTAATGGCTGCAAATTCTATGGGTAATGGATGGCAATCAGGAATTACGTCACTGGTTTTTTTTATCCCTAATAAACCTGCTGCCCTGGCAAATTCGTAAATATCCCCTTTAGGTACTTTACGTTGTTCTATGGCGGTAATGGTTTCCTGTTTTGAAACAACTACAATAGCTTTTGCAATTGCCTGGCGCAGTGTATTTGATTTATGAGTGATGTTTACCATTATAAAACTGAAAAATAAAGCGTTACAAAATCAGCGTTTCTCAAAGTCCCCCTGCGGGGGATTTAGGGGCTTTTCCATTGATGAGTATCATCAGTAAATAATTCCTTTCCCCATACCGGTAGTTCGGCCTTAATTCTTTCTACGGTTTCTTCACAGGCATCGATGGCAGTCTTTCTATGTTGTGATGATGTAAAAACAAAAAGACATATTTCTCCTGCAGCCACTTTTCCTAAACTATGATAAACGTGCATACATACCAACGGGTATTTTTCAAAAATGGCTTCCCTTATCTGGTACATCTGTTCCAATGCCATTTCTTCATAAGCTGTGTATTCAATTGCAGCAACATTTTTCCCTTCTATTTCATCAGCCCGTACCTGTCCCAAAAAAATACTATGGCCTCCGATATTGGTTTTTGTTTTGTGTTTCGAAATGCTTTCTGCAATAAAAGAAGGTTCTATAGCTCCCTGTACAAAAATGTTTCTCAGTTTTTTTTCTTTCATGTCAATTGTTTTTCATGTATTTTTTTCCATGCTACAATTCCACCCTGTAAACTTAAGAATCTGTTCATACTCCCAAAATGTTCAGCCGCCATTGCTGAAGCCTTTACACTTCTTAACCCCGTCTGGCAAAAGAAAATTATTTTTTCTTCTTTTAATTCATTTAACCTCTTTTTTAATTCCCCCAATGGAATTTTTATATTTTCAAATTCCGTTACTAATGGTAATTCATCCTGTTCCCGAACATCAATAACTTTTAAATTGTTTTGTAACAGCATGGTATCAAATTTTTCTGTGTCAATTACAAAATTAATATCACTTAAACATTCGTTGTCGTAATTCATTTTTAGAAAATCCGTTTCATTGATTGGTATTTTTGATGCTGAAGTTTTGCTGTTATATGTAAAGATGAATATGTTATTATCAATGGCATTGTAAGTAAGTAATTGATCAGTTAATGGCTTTCCGATACCGGTAATAATTTTTATGGTTTCATTGGCCTGCATGCTGCCGATGATTCCCGGAAGTACACCCAGCACTCCTGCTTCTGCACAATTCATTACTTCACTTTGCTCAGGTTGTTCTGGAAATAAATCACGGTAGTTGCCAGATCTTTTTTTTTCCTCTATGCTTAAATTAAAAACTGCAACCTGCCCTTCAAACCTGTTTACCGCTGCAAAAACCAACGGTTTGCCTTTTAGTACACAGGCATCATTAATCATATAACGTGATGCAAAATTATCTGTGCAATCAACAACTACATCATATTCACTGATGATGCCTAAACAATTACTTTTATAAAGATGAGTTTGATATTCTACCAGTTCAGTATCAGTGTTCATTAACCTAAGTTTTACTGCAGCCACCAAAACTTTTGGTTTGCCAATATCATTGGTATCATATAAAACCTGCCTGTGAAGGTTTGACATTGAAACCACATCGTCATCAACAATACCAATTAAACCTATACCCCCTGCTACAAGATATTGTAAAACCGGGCATCCCAAACCTCCGGCACCTATTACCAACACTTTGGCCTGCAGCATTGCTTTTTGCGCAGCATCCCCAAAGCCTTTTAGGATTACCTGCCGCTGGTATCTTTCATCTGAACTTTTCCCTTTCATATTATCCTCCTGAAAATGGTGGCAGTAAAGCTATGGTTGACTGCTCGCCAATTTCTGTTTTTTCAGTAATAATTTTTTGATTCACTGCAATAAGAAATTTTTTTTCTTTTAACAAAGGAAACTGTGTATATAATTTATCTAACAATAAGGCTGTATCCGAAATTTTTTCAACAGATATAACAGAAGCGCCGGTAATATCTTCCAATTGTCCAAATACCATTATATTTATCATAGTTCTTATTCTTTATGTTATGCGGCTGTAAATATTAATTTATAAGAAGCCAATGCCAAAACAATTGCTAATATTATTCTCAATACATTCTGATTGAATTTAAGTGCGCCAAAATAAGCACCACAAAATCCACCCACAAATGCTACTGCTACATATCCCAGCATATTGGGATTATAGGTGATGCCTTTTGTCCATTGCCCCAATAATCCGGATAATGAATTTACAAAAATAAACAATGCACTAATGGCGGCCGTTTGTTTTTGATCGGTCCATTTAAGCAAAAGCAACAAAGGAGAAAGAATGATTCCGCCTCCAATACCAATGATCCCCGAAATAAAACCAATACTCCCACCTATTAAAAGCGATAGAAGACTATTACTTTTTCTAATGGCAGTAACCGGAAAATTGGGGGAAAATAAAAACCGGATAATAGGAACAAGAAGTAAAATTCCTAAAATTATTTTATAGGTGCCGGTATCAACATTTATTCTGCCACCTATAAAAGCCATGGGTACGGATGCTAATGCAAGCGGCCAGAATATTTTAAAAATAAAATGCTTTCCCCGGTAGAATTGAGTAAAAGAAGTAAGAGAAACAAATAAGTTTAATAATAACGCCGTAGGCCTCATTATTTCTTTTGCCAAATCAAAAAAAGTGCCCAGTGCCAGGTAACCGCTTGCGCCACCATGCCCTACTGATGCATATAAAAATGCCACCACAAAAAGTAAAAAATAAAACAATACCATTAACTCTACAGACATGAAAAATTATTAAGGTAATAAATGGATTTCAACAACTTCGCCAGCTGAAACTTCTGTAACATCATCCGGTATCTTTACCAGGCAATTTGATTTGGCAAATGAATTCAGCTTATACGATTCCTGTCCATTGGGCAAATGCACCTGTGTTCCATCAAAAATACCTTTTAAAAAATGAGTAAAGCCTGCCGGCTTTTTATAGGGTGTTGAAATGGGAGTATGTTTAATTGCTAATTTTAATTGCTGAGCAGTTAATTTTCCCAATGCCGGTATTACATATTCATAAAAACAGGTAAGCACCGATGAAGGGTTTCCGGGTAATCCAAAGAATAAAATATTTTCTTTTGTGCCAAAGAATATCGGCTTGCCGGGCTTTTGTTTAATTTTATGAAATATTTTTTTCACCCCACAATTTTCTGAAGCTTTAACGGTAAAATCATAATCCCCCACACTTACGCCACCGGTCATTAAAACTATATCGCTTTTGGTTAAAGCTGCTTTTAGTATTCGTGTCAGCATATCTATATCATCTGCCGATTTGTAAACTACCACATCATCAATATGCAATTGCTTAAGCGCAGCCAGTAATGCAAATGAAGTGGATTCATATACTTTACCAAATTCAGGTGTTGTTCCCGGATCCTGTAATTCATTTCCTGTAACAATGATACTCACCCTTGGCATTGAAATTACTTCAACGGTTGCAATGCCCATTCCCGCCAAAAAACCAATTGCCGGTGCTGTTAATTTTGTTCCTGCATTCAGCGCCAATTCAGCTTTTGCAATTTCAGTACCCGGCAATCTAACATTATCGCCTTGCTTCAGGTTATCATCTTCTATAATCAAAAAACCATCGAGCACTGTAGATTTTTCCTGTATCACCACAGTGTTTGCCCCATCGGGCACTACGGCCCCGGTAAATATCCGAACAGCTGTTCCGGTTTTCAATATAGGATGAAGATTATTTCCGGCTGCCTGTTCGCCTGCCATTGCAATAGGTTTACCAATACTTGCAAAAGCAATTGCATATCCATCCATACCCGATTGAGGAAATGCAGGAATATTTACAGATGCATAAATATCTTTTGTCAATATTAAACCTGCAGCTTTACTTAAAGGAACAATGAAGGAATTTAATTGAATACTGTTTTCATTGATGAGTTGTTTCGCTTCATCTATAGAAATCATGCCCCCATCCCCTAAATGGGCGTTATGGAGTTTTATTTTATTCATCATTGTTCTAATTACTACAATTAAATGTTACTACTAAATAAATACAAATTTTTGCTCCCCTTTAGGGGATGGGGCATCAGCCTCCGATTGTTATCATGCTCCGGTTATGAATATTTTCTGTGTGAATATTTTCCAGGTCAGTAGTGAATTGCCCGCCCAATGCTTTTTTCTTATCTAAAATACTTTGATAAATTAGCGGAAGAATATCTTCTTTATTTCTGAAAGGAGTAAGCAGGTCTGTTTCCGATTCTGAAAAAAGGCAGTTCTTCATTTTACCGTCTGCTGTCAATCGCATCCGGTTGCAATCGTTGCAGAATGGAGCACTCATCGTGCTGATAACGGCAAACGTGCCCTTGTGTCCCGGTATAATATATTTTTTGGCAGTTGCATTTTTTTCTTTTTGCAAAGGAAGTATATCAAATTTACTGCTTACCGTTTCTAATACCTGATTTAATGTAAATACTTTTTCATTCTCCCATTTGTTGCCGGTAAAGGGCATAAATTCTATAAATCGCACATGTACCGGTTCGTTCTTTGTCCATCCAACAAAGTCAATAATTTCATCATGATTTAGATTCTTTATCACCACCATATTTACCTTAACATGAAATCCTTTTTTAATCATCAACTGAATATTTTCAAATACTCTTTCAAATTGATCACGCCTTGTCATCAAATTAAATTTTTCTTTGTTCAGGGTATCCAAACTTATGTTCAAAGATTTTATGCCTGCATTTTCCAAAACATCAGCAAACTCATGCAGCCTTGTTCCGTTGGTAGTAATAGTAAGATTAACCGGCAATTTTGATAGCCGCATAATAATATCAGCAGCATCTTTTCTTACCAGGGGTTCGCCGCCTGTAAGACGTATTTTATTTACTCCCTGTGCAACAAATATTTTAGCGATGGATTCTATTTCATCAGGCTGCATTAATCTGCTTGCCGGAGTAAATTCATAATCCTCTTCGGGCATACAATAAAAACAACGTAGGTTGCAATTATCCGTCATGGAAATGCGGAGATAATTATGTGCCCTGTTGAATCCGTCAACAATCATTTTTCTTTTTTTAATAATTCATAATCCCCGGCTGTATCAATATCTGTTATTCCTTCCGGAAAAAAAACTGTTGCAACCTTTTCCAGGTTAGCTGAAATTAATTTTCTGGCGCCTTTATCTCCTTTCAAATCCATTAATGCAGGGAAAATATTTTTATGAAACAGCGCCGGTGTTCCTATGTTGTTTTCATAACTGCAAGCCACAATTGGCATTCCGGTTTCTAATCTTTTTTCTAATAAATTTAATAATAAAGAACTGTTTACATAAGGCTGATCGCAAACCATAAAAATAATATTTTCGGGTTGGAGAATGGAATTTGCAATATTTTCCAATCCACAACGAATTGAAGAAGCCATCCCTTCCTGCCATGCGTTATTTTCAATAATAACAACCCGCTTATCTTTCACTTCATTTCGTATCATTTTAATGTTTGCACCCAGTACAACAGTTACAAATAGGCAACCGGTTTCTAAAGCTGTATCTACTGCGTGCAGTAGTAATGTTTTTCCATTGTAAGGTAACAGTTGTTTAGGACTTCCCAACCTTGCCGATGTGCCTGCTGCAAGAATTATTATGGCACAATTTGCTATATCTGCTTTCATTATTAATACAATTTCTCTTTTTCTATGATTGTATTTTATCTTGAA
>JAYSTT010000039.1:0-4464 GCA_043719495.1 Ferruginibacter sp.
CTTAGTATATTAAACTGTTGTGAAGTAAGCCCGTGTTTTTCAAACAAAGTTTTCATCTGCTCTGTTACCCAGTTAAAAGTATAAATGAGGTTGATGCCCGCTTTTTGATGCTCGTTCCGGAATTTTGGTTGGTTAATATCTTCCTCTATGCTCATAAATAAAGTATTAGTTGTTAGGTGGCGGTGCCTAATTTATTGGTTGAGTAACACCAAACTCATTAATATAAATTCTTACAAGTATAATAAAATAGCTTAATAGCAGCGGGCCAAAAATTACACCCCAAAAACCAAACAGGCCAATACCTACAATTACCCCAAAAATAGTTACCAGCGGATGAACATCCATTAAACGTTTAAGAATGGTAAGCCTTGCTACATAATCTACATTGGTAATTAATACACCTGCATAAATTAATAAGCCTAATGCAGGGCCCGATTTGCCGGTGGAATATAAATAAAGTGTTAACGGTATCCATATTATTGCTGTACCTACAATGGGTACCATAGAAAAAATACCGGTTAAAAAAGCCCACAAGCCCCAGTCTTTTATACCAAAAATGCAATAACCGATAGCAGCAATAATGCCTTGTATTATAGCCAGTACCGGAATGCCAATTGCATTGGCTTTAATCATATTTTTTGTTTCGTTACCCAGTAAATCAACATTTTCGTCTTTTAGTGGAATAAATTTATCTAAAAAATTTTCTACCTTCCTTCCGTTTTGTAATAAGAAATATAAAAGAAAAAACATGATAGCAAAATTGCTGAGGATATTTGCCGAGCTGTTTAATATAGAAGGAATAATGGTAGTTGCTTTTTTTTGGAATACGGCTAAATTTTCATCCGACAGTAATTGGATACCCGTTTTTTCAAAAACTTTTTGCCCAACAATTTTTGCATCCAGCATTAACTCTACAGGATTATTTAAAATAGCCGATATCTTGGTGGTAATAATATTGATGGAGAAATAAACCGGTATTGCAATAATTATAAGGCTGCATAAAATAAACAATAAAGCCGTGGCGGTTTTATTCCATCTTTTTTTAAGGGTAAGGTGATAGTAACTGGCACGTAAAAGTATGTACAGGGTAATAGCACCTAAAAAACCGGGCAAAAAAATGTACAACTGGTTTAATAAAACAATAGCCAGTAAAATTATTATTACTAATAAAATAATTTGGCGCAAGCGGTTGTTGAAGGTAGATGGCATTTTTATACAGATAAATTGTAACTAAAGGTACAAAGAAGTGAATTGTTTTAAGCCCCTTCAGGGGTTTGGGGTTTAATCTTTCCAAACGCTTGCCCCTTCGCTACAGTTGGCGCAAATATCAATATTCTTACGGCTTTTTCTTAACTCTGCCCTAAACTGTTTGTAATTATCATTGTGCCAAATTTCTTTAAAGGATTGGGTTTTTAAATTACCCAGTTGGTGTGTGGCATCTTTATCAAAGCAACAAGGTACCACTAACCCATCCCAGGTAATTACGTTTGCATGTTGCAGCTTCCAGCAGCGGTTGGCTAATTTATTTTTTGCAGTGTAAGTGCCATCAGTATTTTTTTTGTAGCGGCTAAACTTATCTGTTACAGGTATTAAATTATTAGGGTCGGTTTCATAATCATACACCTGCGCCGTTTTAAACCTTACTTCATCTACACCTACTTCTTTAGCCAAGCGTTTTATATCTTCTATCTGGTGTTCATTTGGTTTTACAACTAAAAACTGAAAAAAAATAAAAGGTGTTTTGCTTTTTAATTGCTTTTTCCATTTTACAATATTTTTTGCGCCTTCAATTACTTTATCAATGTGGCCGCCAACACGGTATTGCTGGTAAACATCCTGCGTTGTGCCATCAATAGAAATTATTAAACGGTCTAACCCACTCTCTACCGTTCGCTTTGCATTATCATCATTTAAATAATGTGCGTTGGTACTTGTGGCGGTGTAAATGCCTTTTGACGCTGCATATTTTACCATCTCTAAAAAATCGGGGTTTAAATAAGGCTCGCCCTGAAAATAAAATATGAGGTACAATAATTCTTTATAAATATCATCAATAGTATCCCTAAAAAAATCTTTTTGCAACATACCTGTTGGCCTGGTAAACTGGCGCAAACCACTTGGGCACTCCGGGCAGCGAAGGTTACAACTGGTAGTGGGTTCAAAAGAAACAGAAACCGGGTACCCCCATTGTACAGGCTTATTTAATAAACGGCTGATGTAAAAACTGCTGAGTATTTTGATACCATTAAAAAAACGCCTTGGGGTAAGTTTGCTTAATAAATTGGTACTATCGTTCCAGTTGAACTGTGGCATGGGACAAAGGTAGGTTGAATGAACGCTATTTATTTAACACCACCCCCGTAATATCAGTTTTTTTAATAAACCCAATATATATTGAATTTACAGAATCAATATATTTACTTTTAAAAGTAATAAACTGATAGGACAAAGGGTCTTTGAGGTTGGTAGTAAAAATTTTTTCTCCCATTTTAATGGAGGGTTTATTAGCTGATGTAGGAATTTTATAAAACTGTATCATTCCGGTAAAACGGGCTATTATTACCATTACAAACAATACTCCTCAGAGTAATCCAAATCCAATTAATATTTTTCTTAACATAAAAAATTAATCAATAAAAAACCAGCACAAATGTACTGGTTCAAAAACATGATTCCGTTTAATATTTTATTGGTTATTTCTCGAAGTTGGCTCTCCCAATTCCTCTGTCAAATTCTGTTCAAATTTATCTGCTTTAACTATTATTGACTTAAAGCAAAGGGTATTGCTGGTAAATTTTTCGTAGTTATTAAACACCACATTTAATGCTATAAAATTCATTACATAACTCCTTGTTTCGGCAGGTAAAAATTTCTTTACATCCCAAAAGTCCGGATTGGTTTTACCCGTTTTTTTCATAGCTTCCCATACGTTACCTACACCACAGTTGTAACTGGCCACCACTAACAGGTAATCATTATCCAAATTTCGACAGCGGTCTTTTAAATAGCGGGCGGCTGTATAGGTGGCTTTATTAAAGTTCTTTCTGTCGTCTCTAGTATTAATTTTTTTTATTTTTCTATTTCCTTTTTTCGCAATGGATCTTGCCAATTTTAATTCCCTCTTTTTTTCGGCAGCACTTAAATGCGGTGCATATTTTAATCCATATTCTTTGGCCACTTCATCCATTATTTGCCAATAGCCTACTGCGCCTGCCCTGGAAACTGCGTTGCCGTTAAAAGCACTTTCCAATGCTAATAAAACTTTAAACTCATGCGGTATATTATTTTTGGCTAAAATAGCAGCAGCTTTTGGAAAGAATTTTTTGCCTTTGTTATAGGTACGGATTAAATAATCTCTGCGGGTGGTAGAAAATTTTTCTATATAATCCAGCGATTGTTCTTCGTTACCACACAACAGGTCGGGATACACCACATTGGCCTCTTTTAAAACAATTGCCGGGGTTTCTTTTTTACTCAGCTTTGCCAGCAATAGTTTTTTTGCACTGTCTTTTTTAACCTGTGCTTTTGCCGGTAAAAAAGTAATACATATAAGAACAAGGGTAATACAACAAATGCTGCGAAAGAAAGAGCTTCTTTTTATCATATATGAAATAATTGTGTACGGATTGCGTTAATTAAAGTGTACGGATTACGTTAATTAAACGGGAATAATTAAAACGAAACGATAAAACCTTTATTGCCCGTTCACAAAACTTTAAGAACTTTGTAAAACCTTCATTTATTACTGATTAACTACTTTATATATGCGTTTTATTTCTATACTTTTTTACTGCATAATATTTAAAGCAATGGCTCAACCGCCTGCTAATTATTGCAAACAAATAACCGAAATTGCCCTTTCAGAACAATTACGCCACCAAAGGCTAAATCCAACAGGCAATACCACTACCAATGATATTTTAACAGCAGCATCAAACTTTGATGCAAAGTATTACTGCTGCGAATGGGAGGTTGATCCGGCAATTAGGTATATAAAAGGAAAAGTTACCGTGTATTATACAGTTTATGCAACAGGCACGTCAATTAGTTTAGACCTGATGAGTTCATTAGTTGTTGACAGTGTTAAGCAACGTAATATTATACTTTCAAAAAATCATACCAACAATATTTTACAAATAGATTTCCCGTCAGCAATAAGCGCCGGTACACTTGATTCTGTAAGTATTTACTACCAGGGCGTACCACCCAATACAGGCTTTGGTTCTTTTATACAAGACCGACATGCCGGTACACCTGTAATGTGGAGCCTTAGTGAACCTTATGGAGCAAGAGATTGGTGGCCTTGCAAAAACGGGCTGGATGATAAAGCAGATTCCATAGATATTTTTGTAACGGCACCATCACAATACAAAGCAGCAAGTAATGGTTTATTACAAAGCGAAACCTTAATAGCGGGCGGCACAAAAAAAGTTACACACTGGAAACACCGTTACCCTATTGCAT
>JAYSTT010000381.1:0-7436 GCA_043719495.1 Ferruginibacter sp.
TGTTTTTTAAAAGCGTATAATCTTGTTGTAATTGTTGTTTGGGGTATTTTTTATTGGGGCTGTAGTTTTTAATGCTGGTGGCGCAGGAATAAAGTAATACAACAAGGGTTATTAGGAGTAAATGGCAAACTTTATTCATTGGGTACAAAAATACTTAAAACTAAAGTTAAGTGAACTGTCATTCCGACGAAGGAGGAATCTGCTGAATTAAAGATAAGTGTCGATGATAGTTTTAATATTCATTTGTTGCCAGCAATTACATTAAAAATCATCCGTGGGGGGGGGGGTAATAAATCCGATGGATCAATAAACAACTGCGTTATTTTAATTTTTAAACAAGTAGCAATTTTTTGCAGGCGTGGTATTTTGGCTCCCCTGTTATCATTTTCTATTTTGCTTAACGTGCTTTTACTAATGCCAACCTGTTTGGCAAATGCCTCCTGTTTAAAACCTTTAAGGTTGCGCCATTTGCGTATGTTGTTTCCAATTGGTGGGTGATTAATGTTATCCATTTTAAATAGGGTTTAAGCGTTGGTAATATTAAATATAGTAAAATTTATAACAAGCTGTATGTTTTTGTAAAACAATTAATAAATATTTATAAATGAGTAGTAAAATTACTATGATGATGGAAACAAATGGGTAGAAAGGGGAAACAAAGGGTACTGAAATAATTCATTGTTATTAAAAATATGTTTCACTTTTAATATTAATTATTCTGGCCGGAATTGCGGGACATTAAACCTGAATTGACCCCAAAGAAAAACAAAAAAGGTAAGTGAATTTATACAAACACTTAAAATTGTATGACGCTGAACATCCACACCATGGCGATAGAAAGGTGAGGGCAAAAAACTTTAATACATGATTTATGAAAAAGGTATTTAAGCTTTTAATGGCTTCTTTAATTGTAATTCTATTTTTTCATGCATGCAAAAAAAACACTCAAATTAATACTGATAATATAGTAAACCCACAATCCCAAAATGTAGTAATTAAAAACGGGGTAGTTATATTTCCAACATCTGCCAGTTTCTTAAATATTGCGGAAAATAAAAATAATGAGCAAGGCAATTTATTTGCAACTTTGAATGAAGCAAAATTTAGTAGCCTGCGAACTAAATCGAGTGTTGGGACACAGCAAAATTTAATAAATAATACTACCGCAAATATCGTAACATCTTCTACTTTTGATAGTAGCTTATACACAAACTATTTGCTTGGCGTATTAAACACAGATAAAATGTGTACAATAAATGGCTTTTTCATTAAAATAGATATGGAAAATAATCTTTGTGCTGCATTAGATGCAACGGCTTACTCAAATGAGTACAACGATTTAGTAAACAACAATTTTAGTAACAGTCATATAATGGTATTTGTACAGCAAGAAGAACCTGTACTTGCAGTATTAGATGCTATAAGAACTAACCAAACTACCTGGCAAAATTACCATGATAATTTACTGCCAGCTAAAGGTGGTGGAGGTATTTGTATTAAGGCTGGTGATAATGGAACAAAAAAAACTACTTCATTTCCAATAAACCCAATTTCACCAAATTTGCCAAATTTCCTACTACAGTATGCTGTAATTAAACAAAGTTATATAAAGAATTTCATACACTTTGAGTTGAATTGTGAGGCATATGCTACCCGTAAAAGTGGCCTTTTTAGCGTTATTTCTTGTGCTGGTACTACAAAATTTACATTTAGTTATTATTATGAATTTGCTTGTGGCGGTGGCGGTCATTCTGCACAACCAACTGTATATAGTGAAGGATGCAGCAATACCGGCAACTTTAGTATTTACAGTGGGGGGACGGCATTAAGATATACCCAAATAACTGCAAAAGCAGCTGTGAAACCTAACGGTTATTCCGGTACTTATGAATCTTATTATGTAAGCCCTTGGGTTAATATGCGGTAATTATATTTTATGAATATCTATTAACTAACTTACAAAATAAATATGCTTTGGTTCTCAAAGCATATTTATTTTATTTTATTTTATTAAAACTTTTCTATGTCTAAAAAATCATTTTGTAAAAAGTATGCCCTTATATTTTTAGTCACTTTGGGGTTTCATAATTTTACCCAAAGCCAATCGCTAAATTTTAGACCATATTATGGCCATAAATATTTTTGGACTAAATATAAAGATTTACCCAACAATCACTTTGACCCTTCTTTCATTTCAACAATTGCCAATAACTCTCTTACCAAAGCAAACGAGTACTCATGGGGGCTGGCCCTTGAGCTAAAATATCCTAATCATAGTTATGAGTTTTGTTATTCGCAACAAGGCAGTGTGGTAAGTTTTTATACAAATTCTCCTACTACGGACCTTGGGAGCTATTCTATAACAACAAATGGGCATTTTGGTCAATTGCAATTTATCTATAACCATACATTTAATAAACTATTAATTGGTAATAAAGACGGTTTAAACATAATTCCAATGCTTAGTATTGGCTTGGGCGTAGGTTTTGCAAACGGCACAATATATAACACATTTAAAGAAGAGCGGGTATATTCTAATAGTAACCCTGCAAAGTATTTTGAGTTTGATTTACAACCTAAACACGATAATTTAAGTTATAGTGCAATTTTTAAAGCAGGTCTAGTGTTCAACAGAAAAGATAGAGAGTTATTTAGAGTGCAGTTAATGGCAAATTTGGGATTAAATAAAGCAATAGGATACAATTTTATTTATGCCCATACAGACAATAAATATTCTGGTACAATAAATTCTTATGGCAGCGATTACAGAATACAAGTGAGTATTCCAATTACATTGTGGCGTAAAAAACGAAAATGATAAAATATATTTTAATGTTATTTTGCTTTGCAAGTTGCATGGCATCAATATCAGAGAAAAGGGTTGATATTTTACCTAAATTATACATTGCTCAAATAGACAGTGCAAAGCATTTAATGCAAGCAGGCGATATAATTTTTAGGGGTGGCACAGATATTGAAAGTGCTGTAATACGAGAGTTTTCTAAAACAGATAAAATGTTTTCTCACTCCGGCATTTTATTGTTTGATAAGGGTAGTTTAAAAGTGCATCATATTTTAGGCGGAAAAGATAATTCAAAAGGGTCTATAATTATAGAGCCGTTAGATTCGTTTGTAGTCTACCCTCAAAATGAAAATATGGGTATTTATAGACCTTCTCTTTCAACAAGTGAAATAAGGATAATCAAAATTTTTATAGATTCTCTAAAAAGTAAGAATGTAATTTTTGATATAAAATTTGACAATAAAAGCAAAGACAAATTGTATTGTACAGAATTGCTTGCCGATGCATTAGTTTATGCAACAAAAAATAAATTACAGTTTGATGAAACAAGTTTTTATGTAAAAAATACAAAGTATCATTTTTTAATAAACAATAAAGATAGTTTTACTTTTTTTCCAATTGATCAATTTCAACACAGCAAATATTTTACTAAAGTAATAACTTTTGATTTTCCACAACAAGGGCATGAATAGTAAAAAACCTATCTCTTCAAATGCTCCCACCCCTTCTCCGTCAACTCATATTTGTTTTAGTAAAAAAATTAATTTTATGAAGCAATCTTTTCTTTTAATATTTTTTACTTCTCTTTTTTTTACATCATTTAGCCAACCCAATAAAGATGTTTATTTAAAACTATCTGGTGGCAGGGTTAATTTTGGTACTGGTGATATTTTAGGTTATTCCGTATTAATAGAAGCAGGTAAAAATGTAAAAAAGAAACCCTCCTTTGCCCTCTCTAAATTACTAATTGGCGGAGAACTTATTTTTGAGCAGGGGGTGAGAAACCCGGTTATAGAAAACCCAACTGGCGAACAGTTTTTTGGCCAAACTTTTTATCATGTATCTAATACAAACCTTTGGCCTAAAATATCTTATTACCCATTTAATAAAATTGTAAAGGGGTTTAATATTCAACTTGGGCCAACAATTGGCTATTTGTACCGTTCCGAAGAAAAGAGAGCGTCAAGAATTGTTGACCCTGGTGGTACTTCAACAAGAACTTCAACCCTTAATTTTAATAATGGTTTTACAGTAGGTTATCGCATTTCAACTGGTATTGAAATTAATATCGGTAAAAAAATGTTAACTGGTTTAAGGCTCGATTTTTCAAATAATAACCAAGCGGAAATAAATACGTTAGCAGGATTGAAAATTGGAATTAGGTTATAAATGAATTAATCTGATCACTTCAAATGATTCCACCCCTGTGCCACCAGCTCATGTTTGTTTCCTCCACGGGTTATCATATTTTTGCCAAATGAAAACCTATATTTTTTTAGCCCTCTTTTTTGCAGTAACAAATTGTTTTTCGCAAAACGAGACCAATACCTTTGAAAGTATATATACGTTAAGCATAAAAGGTAATATAGATATAGCTGGATTACCACCCCATATAGCAATAAATGCCACTCTTAAGGTTATTAGAAGCAGCAAGTATTGTATTTTAATAATTATGGAATCATCTCTGGAAAATCAAATACTTTCATCAATAGCACGTTCTGAAAATGATGGGGATACTCTTTTTTTTGATGTGGTAAATAAAAAGGTTTATAGTTTTTCTAAAAAAAAATGTTATTGGTATACTGAGAATACTATTACTCCTAATCAGAAAGACACTATAAAAAATAGCGATACGGTAATTACACTTTCGAATAAATTAGATAAATTAATAAGCCCAACCCCAACTTTAAAAGAAATGAACTACGGGATAACAAGCTATGCTACTAAAAAATTTTCATTCCTGTATATATCATCAAAACAAAGCACAGTTTCTTTGATAACTATTTTTAATCGTTGTAAAAACTTCTTATACACAAACCAAAAAACTGAGTTTGCATATTAATCCCTAATGCTTCAAATGGTTCCACCCTTGCGCCACCAACTCATGTTTGTTTCCACCACGGGTAATAATATTTTTTCCTTCTACAGCTTCGGTAATGTATCCAATAATACTTAAGCCGTTATTAGCATTTATTTTTTCGTAGTCGGCCTGTGCCACGGTAAATAATAATTCGTAATCTTCTCCACCGCTTAAAGCACAGGCGGTAGGGTCCAGTTCTAATTTATAAGCAAAGGCTTTACTATCTTCATTTAGCGGCAGTTTATCTTCGTATAACACACAGCCAACATTGCTTTGTTTACAAATGTGCAACAGTTCGCTGCTAAGGCCATCGCTAATATCCATCATGCTGGTAGGCATTATGTTTTGTGCAGCAAAATATCCTATCACATCTTTTCTGGCTTCTGGCTTTAGCAGGCGGCCAACAATGTAAGCCTGGTTTTCTAAATCGGGTTGTGCACCGGTTGTTTCAAAAATTTTTCTTTCTCTTTCTAAAATAGTTAGGCCTAAAAATGCACCACCTAAATCGCCGCTTACACAAATTAAATCGTTAACCTTTGCACCACTCCTGGTAACATAACCATCTGGGGCAACCTCTCCAATAGCAGTAACGCTTATAACAAATCCACGCTGGCTGGTGGTGGTATCGCCGCCAACTAAATCTACTTCGTATGCTGCACAGGCTGCATAAATGCCTTCGTAAAATTCATCTAAAGCCTCTACACTAAATTTATTACTTATGCCAATGCTTATTACAATTTGTGTTGGCGTGGCGTTCATGGCATAAATATCACTAACATTTACCACCACGCTTTTATAACCCAAATGTTTTAAAGGTGTATAGCTTAAATCAAAGTGAATACCTTCTAACAAAAGATCGGTGCTAATAACTGTTTGCCTGCCAAAATGATCAATCACCGCTCCATCATCACCCACACTTAAAATAGTAGAGGCATTTTTTATTTCATTGTTTTGGGTAAGATGGTCTATTAAACCAAATTCGCCAAGGGATGATATTTCTGTTCTTTCTTCCATAATTACAATTTCAGATTTTAGATTTTAGATTTCTTTCAATTTGTTATCTGTTTATTTTTAAAAACCTCTTTCAATTGCAGTGAGCAAAAATCTGCAATCGACAATCTAAAATCGCAAATTATCTGCCGATTTTAGATTTTCTTTAACTTGTTACTACTATCTTTTTCGGTAGCTATGTTTTTTAAAGTGGTATTGATTGAGGCCACAATAATTGCAAGTAATTCGTTGGCTTCTTTGTATAAATCTCTTAATTCATTTTTTACTTCTTCATTAAATTCTGCCAGCAGTTCATAAAAGTGCATAGTTTCATCTAACTCCTCTTCTGCTATTCTTAATTTATTAACAAAATCAGCTTTTGATTTTCCCCTGCAAGCAGCCCTATAATTTGCTGATGCCGAACTTGAACATCTAACAATTTGAGCTATGTAAGTTTTGTTTACAACATTATAAGGTAACTTAAGGCATAACTTTCCTGTGTTTACTGCTAAAGCTTTTAACCGCTTAATTATTTCAAACTTATCAACAGCCATAAGACTATTTTAGATTTTAGATTGGCGATTTCGGGTTTACCTAAAATACGTTAGTGTTTAATTTCATAATCTCCCTGGAATTTTATTCTTGCAAATAGCTAAGATATTTTGAATTTAAAAAATCTAAAATCTAAAATCGGCAATCTAAAATCTACAATTTACCCCTGCCATTTACAATCTCCAGCATTTCATCATGTATCAACCCATTAGTAGCTAAAATGTGTGGCTGGTAAGGCGAGTAAGGTTTACCATCAAAATCGGTAACCCTTCCCCCGGCTTCCTGCACCATTAAAAATCCGGCGGCACTGTCCCACGCAGCTAATTTATGTTCATAAAAACCATCAAAGCGCCCTGCAGCAACCCAGCACAAATCAATAGCGGCACTGCCTAACCTGCGTACAGGCACCCCCTTGCGAATCAATTTTTCAAATATTTGTAAGGGCCCGTTTGGTGCATCCAAATAAGTATAGGGAAACCCTGTAACCAAACAACTATTAATCACTTCACTTTTATTGCCGACTTTAATTTTTTTATCATTTAAAGAGGCACCAAACCCTTTTTGAGCAAAATATAGTTCATTCAATAAAGGAGCATATACAGCTCCCATTATCATTTCGCCAGCTTTTTCTACACCAATACTTACACAGCAAATAGGAATGCCATTGGCAAAATTTATTGTACCGTCAATGGGGTCAATTATCCATTTATATTCGCTGTCTGTAACTATTTCGCCCGTTTCTTCACTTAGTATAAAATGATCGGGGAAGTTTTGTTGAATAATATCAATAATAGCTTTTTCAGCAGCATGGTCTGCTTCTGTAACAGGGTTATTAATACCTTCTTTGTTGGTAATTTTAAAATTGCCATTAAAAAAACGCTGTAATTCTTTTCCACCCGCTTCTACAGCATTTAATAAAATTGTTTTTATCATACTGTAAAGATAAACTTAGGTTTTTGAATTGTAATTTTAGATTTAATATTAAACTGTAATTTTTCAATTAAACCCTTA
>JAYSTT010000382.1:0-3060 GCA_043719495.1 Ferruginibacter sp.
TTATCGCTTAAATCAAATTGTTCCTGTACCAAGCCTTTTCCAAAACTACGTCGGCCAATAATTATTGCCCTGTCCCAATCCTGTAAGGCACCTATCAGTATTTCACTTGCACTGGCTGTGCCTTCATCGGCAAGAATAACCAATGCCCCGCTTTCAAACTGTCCTTCTCTACGGCAACGGTATTCTTTTTTTGCAGCGTGTTTTCCTTCGGTATAAGTTATCAGCTTATCCCCCGCTAAAAATTCGTCAGCAATTTCTACCGCTTCATCTAATATACCCCCACCATTCCCTCTTAAATCTAATAGTAGTTTTTTGAGGCCCTGTTTTTTTAATTCAATTAAAGCATTCATAAACTCCCGATAGGTTTGCTGCGAAAATTTATTTAATCTTATATAGCCAATACCATTGCTAATTATATAAGAGGCATCTAAACTACTAAGTGGAATTGCATCCCTGGTAATGGTAACCTTTTTTTGTTCGGTGCCTCTTAAAATGTATATAATAACTTCAGTTCCTCTATCGCCCCTTAAAAGTTTTCTTACCTTATCAGCATCAATTTTTTTACCGGTAACCATGCTGTCTTCAACTTTTAAAAGTTTATCCCCTGTTTGTACACCTGCTTTAAAACTGGGGCCATCTTTTAAAACATTTACTACATTAATAGTATCATTAAAAATGTTGAACTCAACGCCAATGCCATAAAACTTACCGGCCAGATCTTCATTAATGCCTTGTAACTGTTCCGCTGGGATAAAAACAGAGTGAGGGTCCAATTTATTCAACATGGCTGCAATAGCTGTATCTGTTAAAGATTCTATTTTTACATCATCTACATATTTATTTTGAATAAGATCCATTATCTCCTGTACTGGCCTTCGCTTTTGTAAATAAAAAAAATTTTTACCCGGCATATTATCCCTCATCTTATAACCCAGGTACATTCCGGCAATCATGGTGATACTGAAAAGCAGCGGCAACCAAACCTGTATTTTTTTGTTATTCATTTTGCGAAGATAAGAATAAGAAACAAGGGGAATATAAGCTTCATCTGGTAAGTGTTTGTACTTACATAAATTTTTGTGCTTTATACTTAATCCTGAAGCTAACAGCCGGTGTCTTCTAAACAAAATGCAGTAACTTCAATTACAATTTCAAAATAGAACAATGCCAATAAAATTAATTGCAGACAGTGGATCAACAAAAGTGGAATGGTGCCTGCTTGACGGGAAAAAGAGGAAAATTTTTTTTACCCAGGGTTTAAGCCCTTATTTTTTAACCTCTCCACAAATACAGGAAATACTTTTGCGGGAATTAAAAACTAAAATGAAACAGGTGGAGCCTGATGAGGTTTTTTTTTATGGAACTGGTTGCAGCAACCCCGGTAATATTAAACTGGTTAAAAATGCTATTCAAAAGGTTTTTACCAAAGCAAAAATTTCGGTAGATCATGATTTGATGGGTGCTGCCAAAGCATTATGTGGTAAAGAAAAAGGCATTGCCTGTATATTGGGTACCGGTTCCAACTCCTGTTATTACAACGGAAAAAAAATAATAAAAAACAGTCCCGGACTGGGTTATGTTTTAGGTGACGAAGGCAGTGGTGCTTATTTGGGAAAAAAAGTAATTCAGTATTTTTTATACAATACTTTTGATGAAGATTTGATGGATCGGTTTGTTGCAAAATTTAATACTACCAGTTATGAAATATTAGATACTGTTTATAAAAAGCCTTTGCCCAACCGCTACCTGGCATCTTATGCTATTTTTTTAGCAGAAAACCGGGGGCATTATATGATAGAGAATATTATTGAGGATGGATTTAATGATTTTTTCTTTAATCATATTTATAAATACAGGGAAAGCTGGACCTTACCCATTAATTTTATAGGCAGTGTGGCTTTTGGTTTTAAGGATGTGCTTAAAGAAATGTGCAGTAGTTACGAATTGCAATTAGGGAAAGTATTAAAAAAACCAATGGATGGTTTTATCAAATATCACAGTTTAAAAAAATGAATCTTTATTGATATGGCATTTGAAAGAATTACAGAAAAGGAAAGTAATTACCGTCATTTAGATAAAATGACAATAGCAGAATTGCTTACTAATATAAATAAGGAAGACGATACTGTTCCTGCAGCAGTGGCAAAAATTATTCCTCAAATAGAAGAATTGGTTCATGCAATTGTAGATAAAATGTTGATAGGTGGCCGCCTTTTTTATATTGGTGCAGGCACAAGCGGAAGACTGGGTATTGTGGATGCCAGTGAATGCCCGCCTACTTATGGGGTGCCTTATGGTTTAGTGATTGGTATTATTGCCGGCGGTAAAAAAGCCATAACAGAAGCCGTGGAATTTGCTGAAGATGACACAGAACAAGGCTGGAAAGATTTACAGGAATATACAATAAACAATAAAGACGTTGTAATTGGTATTGCAGCAAGTGGCACCACGCCTTATGTTATTGGTGCTTTACAAAAATGCAGGGAAAATAATATTGTAACTGGTAGTATTTGCTGTAATCCTGATGCGCCTGTAAGCCAGGCTGCAGATTTTGCCATTGAAGTGGTTGTAGGCCCGGAATTTGTAACCGGCAGCACCCGTATGAAAAGCGGAACTGCTCAAAAGTTGGTACTGAACATGATTTCCACATCAGTAATGATACAATTGGGTAGAGTTGAAGATAATAAGATGGTAAACATGCAGCTAACTAACGAAAAACTGGTGGACAGGGGGGTGAAAATGCTGATGGAAAAGCTGGGATTAAAAGAGTACGAAATGGCAAAAGAATTATTGCTGGAGAAAGGGACTGTTAAAAAAGCAGTCGAAAGTTTCCGTTCATAAAAAAGTGTAGGAATATTTATGTAATTTTCTTAATTTACGTATCTAACTACAAAACTACTCATATGAATTTCAAAATTTTACTTTCAACAGCTTTTATTGTTTCTTCATTTTCAACACTGGCACAGGATGCCAAAACATTTGCCATTACCGGCGATGGTAATGGTGATTACCGTTGGATGAACATTCGCCAGGTAGATATTTCCTCCGGGAAAATAATTC
>JAYSTT010000383.1:0-7433 GCA_043719495.1 Ferruginibacter sp.
TTGGATGTTAGATGTTCGATTACTTTACCAACCTGTTAGTTGGCCAGTGCACACCCTAATTATTTTATTATGTACAAAATATTGAAGCTTGTAATATTCTTTTTAGTCAGTTCATACACTTCCCAATCGCAATTGACTATCAAAGATTTTAAATTGTGCCTTGACAATGTACAGTGTGCCGATACGATTTTACTTATAACAAAGGCTGATCTTTTAAAGAGCAAAAAACTTATTCCAAATTATTCTTGGTTTACAATTGAATCTGCAGTTGTTTACATCGGTGAAGGAAACTATACAAGTGAAATAATGGTAGTTAATTTGCCAAATAATGAATTCACCGATGAAAGCAGGAGAAAATTTGAACGGTTACGACCCGGAGAAATTGTTACGATTGAAGTAAAAGGACATAATAAACAAAATGTCCAAATAGATTGGGGAACGTTGTTTATTAAAATAATTGATAAATAATATTTGTTAGATTGTATACCTCGACCCTAAACCGGCAGCCAACTTCTAGACTTGCCAAAATACGGGACGATGTACGACAGATATTAGGTTGTTAAAAGTGTCGTACCCCGTACATCCAACACCTTACATAATTTCACTCTATCATAAAAATTTCCCTTCGGCCACCTTCAATGCAATCCATATACCCCTTCATAATTTCTTTTATTTCATCACTCATTGTTGCCGAACGCAGGTTTGTAAAAAAAACACCAATGTTCTCCGTTTCTGTTTCTACCACTACGGTCCAGTAGTTACTTACAACATCCGTCATCACTTTCATGTTGCTTATATCCTGCGACTTTTCAAAATGAGGTGCAGCAGCTTTAAACATTTTTACCAAATCTTTGGCTTTGCCGGGTTTTGCCTGAAATACTTCTCTAATTAAATACATAAATTTTTATTTAGCTAATAAAGATAAATTATAAATATAAAAAATGCAAGCCACCCCTGCTTGAAATGGATTTAGCCAACCCGACACTATGGCTTATTTTGTGCCAATATTTTTTAGCACATATTGTGGATATGTCATTACTTCACTTTCCCGGGTTTGGACTTAAATTTGCCCTCTTCTTATAAAATAAAAACAAAAAATATTATGTCACACGAATTCACAGATGCAAATTTTAAAACAGATGTTTTAGACAGCGATAAATTAACGGTTATTGATTTTTGGGCAGAATGGTGCGGCCCTTGCCGTGCAATAGGCCCGGTAATTGAAGAGCTTGCAAAAGAATATGATGGTAAGGTTAATATTGGTAAAGTAAACGTAGATCATAACCCACAAGTTTCTATGAACTACGGCATTACCAGCATACCTGCAATACTTTTTGTAAAAGGCGGCCAGGTGGTTGATAAATTAGTTGGCGCACAGCCTAAAGCAAATTTTGTAAAAAAGATTGAAGCGTTAAAATAATTACAATCTCATGTTGTAAAAAAAATCCTCTGTGTAATGCAGAGGATTTTTATTTTAATGTGTTATATTTTCAATTGCTTTGCGATCATGTTTGTATTTAAACACAAACGGAAATATTATAGCTAATACCAAAGCATAACCAGCAAATGTAAACCAGATATTTTGCCAGTCCCTTGAAATAATGTCTTTTGTAACAGGATCAACTTTGGTAAAATAATCCACCACTAAACCGGCACCATACCCACCACACATAGCCCCTACTCCATTTGTCATAAACATAAAAAGTCCCTGTGCACTGGCCCTGATATTTGAAGGGGCTTCTTTTTCAACAAATAAAGAACCGGAGATATTGAAAAAATCGAATGCCATTCCATAAATTATCATTGATGCTAACAATAAAACCAATCCACTACCCGGATTACCCACTCCAAATAAACCAAAACGTAAAACCCAGGCCAGCATACTCATCATCATTACGTTCTTAATACCAAATCTTTTTAAAAAAAATGGTATTGCTAAAATAAACAGCGATTCTGATATTTGCGAAATAGAAAGTGTGAAAAGTTTATGCGTTACAACAAAAGAATCGGGATAAGCAGGCTTAAAACTTTCTAAAAACGAACTGCCAAAAGCATTGGTAATTTGTAGTGCAGCCCCTAAAAACATAGCAAATAAAAAGAAGATGAACATTTTTCTCTGCTTAAATAATACAAATGCATCAAGCCCTAAAGCGGATAAAAAAGTTTTTTTACTATTGGATTTTACTGGTGGACATTCAGGCATTGTAAATGAATATAAACCTAAAACAGCAGCAGATACTGCACTGAAAAGCAACTGCATTTTACTGGCATCCCAGCCACAAATGTCAATAATCCACATAGCTGCAATAAAACCAACTGTACCCCAAACCCTTATAGGTGGAAAATCTTTAACGATATCAAATCCCTTTTGTTCAAGAACAATATAAGAGACCGTATTATTTAATGCAATGGTGGGCATATAAAACATAGAGTTAAATAACATAGCCCAGAAAAATATATTGGGATCAGTAATTGTTGATGCCCATATAAGTGTGCCTGCTCCAATTAAGTGACAAAAGCCAAGCACTTTTTCAGCATTCATCCATTTATCTGCTATTATACCCATTATAGCGGGCATAAATAAAGATGCAATACCCAGTGTGGAAAACACGGCGCCAATTTGTGAACCGGCAAAATGCAGGGTACCTCCTAAATAATTGCCAATTGAAATTAACCAGGAACCCCAAACAAAAAATTGCAGAAAATTCATCATAATAAGACGAAACTTGATACTCATGCTTATCTTAATTTAGATTTGGAAGATATACATTTATTCAGTAAAGAACAGCAGAAAATTATCTTCCTTTTTCAACCAAAAAAGTAATCGGCTGTCTTCTGTAGGCATTAACATACCGGCCATATTGTTTGGCAGGTTTCCATTTCGGCGAGTTTGTAATTACACGTATTGCCTCCTTCTCAGTTCCATATCCTGGTGCATTTTCTGCTGATACATTAGTAACGACGCCTTCTTTATTCACAACAAATCTTACTATCACTTTGTATGTTCCTGCAGGAGCTCTGTTATTTGCAGCCACATTGCCTTTTAGTTTTTTTTGAAGATAGGAACTCCAGGCTGCATCTCCACCCGGGAATGACGCCTCTGATTCTTCCCTTGTAAAAACAGAATCTATCCGTACGCCACTACTGTCATAATGTTTTAATATTCCCTTTTCACCAACAAAACTTTTTTCATAATTCAGTAGCCCGTTATCTGAAAAGCCCTTACCATTAATCGTATTCTGTATACTATCGGTAACCTCATAGTAACTTAAGCCTCCGGTTTTGTTATAATAAAACTTTGTATATACAATCCTATTCCCATTTTCATAAAATAAAGAATCTGTCTTCTGCCCTTTTTCATCCCATTGCTGCCAAATACCCTGTTTAATGTTTTTTTTATAATTACCTTGGGACTCTATTGTCATATTAGCATAATATGTTCGAAACAACCCCTGCAATTCATTTAAAGCAGAATCTGTAAAAGTAGCCGTCAAAAGTAATTTTTCTGTAGTCTTCCCAAAACAATCCACTATTAAAGCACCATTTTCATAATAAGCTTTACCTGTTAAAATTGATTTAGATTTATCAACAGCGTTCAGGTTTTCATCCAGATAATAACGGTATTTGTATTGCTGGCTAAAGCCATTAAAGGAATTAACTAAAAAAATCATAACGACAAATCGAAATTTAATATTCATATGGAACTTTAATTTATTTTGGAAGATATACATTTATTCTCAAAGTGTTTTATGATTAATCTTAGAATTTAAAGTATGGACATAGCTGGATGTACCCAAAAAAAAGAATGTTACAACTTCCATTATCGCCGTAAATTTGTAAAAAATTCCCATGACTGCTTCCATAGATATTTTAATAAATAACACTGCTGATGCTGCTTTAAAAAACATTGCCCAAAAAGTAAACGATGGTGTAAGAATTACCGATGAAGAATGTGTAGTGCTTTTTGAAAAAGGCAGCCTTTCTTTTGTGGGGGCTCTTGCCAATTTTATAAGAGAAAAACTGCATGGCGATAAAACTTATTTCAACCGCAATTTTCATATTGAACCAACCAATGTTTGTGTGTTCAGTTGCAAATTTTGCAGCTATAGCCAATTGTATGCACATAAAGAAGAAGGCTGGGAATTAAGCATTGACCAAATGCTGGATATTGTAAAAACCTACGATGGAAAACCGATTACCGAAGTACATATTGTTGGCGGAGTACATCCTAAAATGAATATGGATTATTTTATTGAGTTGATGCAAAAGATAAAAGCTCACCGGCCTGAATTACATGTTAAAGCATTTACAGCAGTAGAATTGGATTATATGTTTAGAAAAGCAAAACTATCAACTGCCGAAGGCATGAAAAAATTGCACGAAGCCGGCCTCGATAGTTTACCAGGTGGTGGTGCCGAAATTTTTCATCCTGAAGTAAGAGAAATAATTTGTGCAGATAAAGTTGATGCTGATGGCTGGTTGAACATTCATGAAGAGGCACACAAATTAAGTATGCACAGCAACGCAACAATGCTTTATGGCCATATTGAAAAATATGAACACCGTATTGACCACATGAGACGTTTACGTGAACTGCAGGATAAAACAAAAGGCTTCAATACTTTTATTCCTTTAAAATTCCGCAACTTCGATAATGATATGAGCCATGTGCCCGAAAGCACCATTACAGAAGATATGCGGCTGTATGCCATAGCCAGAATTTATTTAGACAACTTCCCTCACCTTAAAGCTTACTGGCCAATGCTGGGCAGGCAAAATGCCCAATTAAGTTTAAGCTTTGGAGTAAATGATATTGACGGTACCATCGACGACAGTACAAAAATTTACAGTATGGCTGGCAGCGAAGAACAAACACCTAAAATGAGTACACAGGAACTGGTTACTTTAATTAAACAGGTAAAAAGACAACCTGTTGAAAGAGATACTTTGTATAATGTGGTAAAAGATTTTAGCGAGGTAGTTTTTACAGATGCAGAAAATATTGCTCAGTTGAATTAATAATTTTAATTAATAGCTGGGTAAAACCAGGGATGTTTTATAATTTTTTTAATCCAGATATTTGTATTTATGAATAAATTGGCTGGCAAAGTATTCAGCAAAAATCAGGATTGAAATTGCAGCTTTATTCCGGGATTTGTACAACCTAATATTTTTAGCCCTTAATCAAAATATTACAGCAGTAAGCTAACAATTAAAATAATTATCGCTTTACAAAATTCAGAACCTGAGAAACAAAATTGTGATCAAGGTAAAAATTACCACAAAAAGTGTAAGGCAGGCAACAACTAAAAAAGATAGAGCTTTCATATTGTAGGATTTTTCTTTTACTGTTTCAAAAACTATACCAACAGGTACTTTTGTTAATAAAATTTAGTGCCAAAATATACTTAGTAAAACACCGGACACTTTACTTTATCAGCAGAAGTATTATACTTATTGTTGAATGCCTTATAACTAAGTGTAACTTCATAAGCACCCCTGTATTGTGATGCCGATTTAAGCTTACTGGAGTTTACGTCGTAAGATATTCCAATGCTATATTGATAATAATCCAGTTTTACAACAGGCATAAAAGCATCATTGCCCCTGTAAAACAAACCAGCGGAAATACTTGTTTTTTGATCTTCATCATACTGCACAAAATCATGGTTAAGCAATATCCCCCCCTGTGCCTGTCGGCTGCCGCCCTGCATAAAATAATCTGCATAAAATATAAGGCGGTTTTCATCTGTAATTGGTGCTGCTAAACCTGCATTAACCACCCATTTATGATTTAAAATAATATCGTTTTGTTTTTGAAAGGCCACCTTAGGTTGCGTAAAATGAAACATACCTATGCCAATATAATACCTGGTATTTTCGCCAGCAACACTGCTAAAGCATAAACCGGCAGCAGCATCCCAATAAGTAAGTTTGGTGCTGGTAAAAGTTTGTTTGGTTGGGTTGGCGGTACTAAATGCACCGTTTATAAACTGATCATCAAAACTTAATTTGGAAGGATCAAAACGTTGCATAACGGGCCCTCCCATTATACCTGCAGATAAATAAGTGTTTTTACCCCCAAGCGCTTTATGATAATTAAAAACAGGAAAAACCTGTGTACGGCTAAGTTTGGAATCGCCTGCAATGTCACTGGATAACTGTAAACCATAGGTAAAAAAATCATCAGAGTTTTCACTTACAGGTTTTTTATATTCCAACCCAAGGCCAAAAGTACGATAGGGAACCGTTACACTTTGCCATTGATTTCTGTAGGCAGATGTAATTCTGATATCACCAGAAAAAAGCCCGGCCAGCGATGGATTTCTTAACAATGGCAAATCATAAAACTGTGAAAAATTTATATCCTGACTGCTGGCAAATTTTGCTATCAGCGAAACTACTAACAACAGGAATATTTTTTTAGTTGGTTTCATAGGTTATAAAATTATTTTAAAATTGTAGTGTTTCCTTTATAAGTGTATAATACCCCGTTATCACAAAATATTTCTGCGGTATATACAAACACATCGGGTGTTGCAGGCACACCCCTCACCTTTCCATCCCACCCATATTTTAACTCGTTGGGATAAAAATTTTCTTTTTCAAAAACCAATTCTCCCCACCTGTTAAAAATACGGAACGATTTAACTGTAATACCTTTTCCCCTAACCATCAGCACATCATTCAATCCATCACCATCTGGTGTAAATGCATTGGGAATAAATACCTGTGCACTTTTACAGAAAGAATTTATAAAGATGGTATCGGTAGCAACACATCCAAAAATATTTGTTACCACCACACTGTAGAATGAATTATTTTTTACTGTTGTAGACGGAGAAGGACAATTATTACAACTTAAATCGGTTGCAGGTGTCCATAAATAATTTATTATTGGGCCATTGAAGGTAACAGCATTAAGTGTTATAGAAGTACCAGTTGATAAAGTCCTGTCGGGGCCAAGGTTTACACCCGGCTTAGGCCCAACTGTTATTAAAACATAACCGGTATCTGTAAAACAATTATGTCCGTCAAAACCAATAACCTGGTATTTTGTTGTAATGGCAGGCGTTGCAGTTGGGTCGGCAATATTTGTTCTGTTTAATCCTGCAGCAGGCGACCATAAATAACTATTTGCCTTTAATGCCCTTAAATTTAAAGATTCGCCATAACACAATGTATCGCCAGGTAAAACCAGCATTTGAAAAGGCTTTATAACACTCAATAAAACAGAATCATAAGCCTCACACCCAAATGAATTTATACCTTTTACTTTGTAAACAACAGAGTCAGTTGGTTGGGCAATTGGTTTATCACAATTTGTACAACTTAAATTATTTGCAGGTGTCCATGAATATTGTGCAGCACCTGTTGCAGATAGTTGAACTGTATTACCCAGACAAACATTAGCATTATTACCAGCAACTACA
>JAYSTT010000384.1:0-3055 GCA_043719495.1 Ferruginibacter sp.
TAACTATTTAAATTAATGGAGCAAAAAGATATTGACAGGATAATTGAAATGGCATGGGAAGACAGAACCCCGTTTGAAGCTATTAAAATACAATTTGGCTTTTCAGAGGCTGCAGTAATTGCATTGATGCGAAGAGAGTTAAAACGCAGTAGTTTTAATTTGTGGCGAAAGAGAGTGAATAGCGGCATAAGTAAAAAGCATGCACAAAAAAGAAATCCTGAGATATTACGTTTTAAATGCAGCCTGCAAAAAACCATATCGATGAATAAAATAAGCAAGCGGTAAAATGAATAAAATTTTTACAACGGATTATACAACCATACTTCAAAAAATTGATTTGGTTCACCCCGTTCAATATGGTAAAAACAGAAATTACATTAATGGTGCGGTTACCTATTTGTCTCCCTACATATCAAGAGGTGTTATCAGTACAAAACAGGTACTTAACAATATGTTAGAAAAGGGATATGAAATACAGCAGATAGAAACTTTTGTGAAGGAATTATGCTGGCGTGATTATTTTCAAAGAGTGGCTCAGTTTAAAGATTTAAATAAAAACATCAGGCAACCGCAGCAACCAGTATTAAATCATGAAATACCTGTTCAGATTTTAAATGCAACAACAGGGATTGAGGGCATTGATAACGCCATTCAACAATTATACTATACCGGTTATATGCACAATCATTGCCGAATGTACACAGCTTCGTTGGTTTGCAATATTGCCAAATCACATTGGCATCAACCTGCCCAATGGATGTATTACCATTTGCTTGATGGAGATTGGGCCAGTAATAGCTGTAGCTGGCAGTGGGTAGCTGGTGCCAACAGCAATAAAAAATATTATGCCAACCAGGAAAACATCAACAAATACACCAATACTAACCAGGCAAACACTTTTTTAGATAAATCTTATGAAGCTATAGAACTTATAGAAACACCTGCCCATTTATTAGTTACCAAAAAGTTTATTCCGGTAATAGATTTACCTATAGCTCCAAATATTAAAATTGATTCTGTGTTGCCAACTTTTATTTACAACTATTACAACCTCGATCCGTTGTGGCATAAAGATAAACCTGGCAACAGGATTTTGTTGATCGAACCCGACTTTTTTTCGCATTATCCCGTAAGTAAAAATTGTATGGATTTTATGCTGGCATTAAGTAAAAACATTCCTGGTATGCAGGTGTTTACAGGTTCGTTTAAATCATTTTCTGATAATTATAATGTAGAAAATATCTATTACAAAGAGCATCCGTTCAATTTAGGTTATAGCGGAACTAAAGAAGCCAGAGATTGGATAGCGGAAGATGTAACAGGATACTATCCTTCCTTTTTTAGTTATTGGAAAAAAGTAGAAAAGCAGTTATACAAATAAATATAGAAATGTGATTATAAATAAATACGAAATAGAGCAATTAGAACAACGCTACAGAACAGCGTTTATAAATTCATTGGCTGGATTTCGCCAGGCAGTATTGGTAAGCACAAAGTCTGCAGATGATTATACTAACCTTACCATCTTTAATTCTCTCATTCATTTAGGTGCTAACCAAGCTTTATACGGATTAATTAGCAGACCAGACAGTGTGCAACAGAATACCTTGCAAAATATAATGGATACAAAAGTATATACACTAAGCTTTGTCACTGCTTCACCCTATAAAAAAGCACATCAAACTTCCGCCAGGTATAATAAAAGCATTTCTGAATTTAAAAAAGTAGGTTTTGCACCGTTTTATAATTTCGGTTGCCATGCACCGTTTGTAGAAGAGGCTGTGGTAAAAATAGTCATGAAGTTTGAAGACAGTATTCCAATCTTCCTTAATGGAACGGTACTTATTATTGGAAGTATCATGCAGGTTGATATGAATGATGAAATTGTTGGTGAAGACGGATTTGTAAATTTATCAGCATCAGAAGTCCTAATCAGCCATGGCCCTGATGCTTATTTAATTTCAAAAGTAATAGGCCGTATGCAAAACCATAAACACCTAGATAAACCCCGCAAAGAATTAAATGTTTAAAAATATTAAAAAAGAATTTTTACCACAATGGATATGTGTAGTTTGCGAAAGATCTTTTAGCTGGCGCAAAAAATGGAAAAAGGTTTGGGAGGAAGTAAAATATTGTAGTGATAAATGCAGAATGAACAAAATAAAATATGGATAAAACAGGCATCTTATTTCCGCATCAATTATTTGAACAAAATATTCTTGTATCCACCTGTAATATTGTTTACCTCGTAGAAGAATGGCTTTATTTCAGGCAATTTAATTTTCACAAACGGAAAATAGCCTTTCACAGAGCCAGCATGAAATTTTATGAAAGTTACTTGCTATCAAAAAAAATTAAAGTAGTATACATTGATGCATTCAATGAATTAGCCGATGTAAGAAAACTGATTCCTTATTTGAAATCAAAAAAAATTCATTCATTTGAATACATTGATACAACAGATTACTGGCTTGAGCAACGAATAAATACCATTTCCAAAGCTCACAACATAGAGATCATAAAAAAACCAACGCCCTTATTTTTAAATTCTTCTGCCGAACTTGCTGCTTATTTTTCAGATAAAAAAAGAATGTTTCAAACCGATTTTTACAAACACCAGCGGCATAGCAGAAATATATTGTTGGAAACAAATAAAAAACCTGTTGGGGGAAAATGGACCTTTGATGATGAGAATCGCTTAAAATACCCCAAAGGAAAAACACCGCCAAAGACCAACTTTTTAAAACCCAATCATTTTTATACAGAAGCAATTACTTATACACTAAAACATTTTCAGGATAACTATGGTGAATTGAATACTGATTTTATTTACCCTACCACTTATGCCGAAAGTAAAAGTTGGCTAAAAGATTTTTTTAAATCAAGATTTTCAGCATTTGGTGCTTTTGAAGATGCTATCGTTACAAATGAAAACATTCTGCATCACAGCGTATTAACACCAATGCTGAACACCGGCCTGTTAACACCTCAATTTATTGTTGATGAGGCTTTGCAGTATGCCAGCAATCACGAAATTCCATTAAATTCATTGGAG
>JAYSTT010000385.1:0-3055 GCA_043719495.1 Ferruginibacter sp.
CTGCCGTTTGTAAGTGTCCATACATAGGATACATTTGAACCTGTAGATGCTCCTGTGGCACTGAATGTAAGCGTTGCAGTCTCAGGGCATGCCAGTTGAGCCGGGCTGATGCCGCATACCGGTGGAGGAATTATTACGGCTGTTGCTTTTAAAGACCTGTCTTGGTTTCCGCCACCTCCATCTATAGAAATCAGGCGGGTATGATAAGGAGAACCACTTACACCGGTAGCACCTCTGCCTGCTCCCCAATCATATTCAGCAGCAATATGGCCGGCCCAGGCTATTAATGCAGTACTAGCATTAGCTGATTTAAAGGATATATCAAGCCTTGTTTTTGTGCTGGCGGTTGTGGCATCCTGTGCATTTTCGTAAACATAATTCAATGCGGTTATTGTACCGCCCCAAATTGCCATTTTAGTAATGTTGGGATTATTGGTGTAGCCTACTGTAGGCAGCGCTGCAAAACTTAATCCCGGTTGTCCTGTAACTTCAGAACCCGCACTTGACGGCGCCGGAATTTGAAACAGACTTGGGGCGCCGCTGAATGCACTACCCAGTGTAGGATCTACAACCTCTGCTCCATGACCAAAAGTTGCTAAATGAGATCCTGTTGGGTTATTTAAGTTTTGATAATGGGTTATGTAATCAATTGCGTGACCGTTTTGATCTTTCGTATCCCACTCAATAATTAAGTGATGCACAGTGCTTGAATTACCTGTAAGTGCACTAATGCTCATCCGATATGGAATGGAATATCCTTCTGCAAAATGCGCATTACTTGGCCCGGCATTACCATTTACCCAATCTGCAAGCGGTGTAGGAGAATATACTCCCAGTACACCGTTTCTTATCTGGTCAATATTGGCCGCCTGCCCAAACGTTTTTACAGAAATAAATAAAAGAGTGAACAACAAAAGCGTTGATAATCTTTTGATGCCCGGTATAAGGTTCTTCCTACAACCGGAAATTTGGGGACAGCATTCATGTAGCCGCCCGCTCGTAAAAAATGTTTGCATGATAAATAATTTAAATGATGAAATAATATTGATTAGGATATCAAATTTTTTTTATGGCTTTCTCTAACCAAATAGGATAAATTTTCGTGGGGTTTCAATTAAGTAAGCTGGAGCAAGATTTCATCGTACAAATTCAAGCATAGATTTGAATTCTAAAACGGGTTCATTGGGACGGAACATTTGGAGAAAATAAACATTTTCATAAATCCTTAATAAAATAAAATTCGATAGTTTTAGAAGGATTCGTCACGTGAAATTAAACATTTTAATTATATTATACAAAATATTTTTTTAATTTATTATTCATTTATAATAAATAAGTTAACTAAATATATGAAAAGAATGGGTAAGATAATTGCAATGATTTAAGAGATTTAAATAATGATGTAAAATTTATTTTAATCATAGGACTGGTAAATCATATCAGTAAAATTTCTTTCAATACTGTGGAGTGTAGGTTATTGAGGATTTAGTTTCATTTGATAATAAAGGAGGAGATATATCAGTAATAGCTGTTATTAAATAATCAGTTTGGGTTGAACAATATGTGTAGAAATAGAACATATCCTTGGTTTAAGAAATCCTTAAAATTTTCAGTAATCAAGGGTTTAAACCAGAGAGGATTTGAAAATGGTTTAAGTTTAATACACATGCAATTTAAAACATATATAATAAATAAACAAATTGCTTGTTAAATATATTTTTCCAATCGGTTGGTGTCCTCACCAACCGAAACCACAATTGAAAATATTATGGTTGGTGAGGACACCAATGCTGTTAAGTTAAGGATTTAGCCAAAGGGAAGTCGAGCTTTAAAAGCTTGACTTCCGTAAGTAGTATCTCTCGGTTAAAAAAGCAATACTTGGTTAAGTTAACAGCATTAGTGAGGACACCAACCAATAATTAAATCTAATGCATAATCTAATGCACAATCTATTGCATAATAAAAGATGAATAAAGATTTGAAGATGAAATGTGCGACCCCGCAAAAAAAGCGGGGCAAGCTGCCAATGAAGATGCACATAGCTGCTTCTTTGTTTGGGCAATAAAAAATATTTTTTTTAAATTATGGCAAGAGATGTCAGTTTTCAGTAAAGACTACCAAGTATAAACAATAATAAAAGGCGATACTTCTATTACTGAAAAAAGATTTTGAAGATGTACCTTTACAAAAAAAACATGAGTAAAGTTTGGTTTATAACTGGATGCTCTACTGGTTTTGGTAGAGAATTGAGTAAAGCGGTAATAAAAAATGGTGATAAAGTAGCAGTAACTGCAAGAAAAATTGATGATATAAAAGATATTGTGAATGGCAATGATGGCAATGCAATTTCGCTAACATTGGATGTAACAAAACCTGCAGAAATTGCTGCGGCGGTGATGGCAACTGTAGAAAAATTTGGACGAATAGATGTGCTCGTAAACAATGCTGGCATTGGTTATTTTGGTGCTATAGAAGAAAGTGAAGATGCGCAAGTACGACGTATGTTTGATATAAATGTATTTGGTTTGGGCAATATGACACAAGCCGTTTTGCCAATTATGCGTGCACAAAAAGCTGGGCATATTTTAAATATTTCTTCTATTGGTGGTTTGCGTTCTTTTCCTGCTGTGGGTTTTTACAATGCTACTAAATACGCTGTGGATGGGCTTTCGGAAGCATTGGCAAAAGAAGTAGCACCGCTTGGTATAAAAGTTACAATTGTATGCCCGAGTGGTTTTAGAACGGATTGGGCTGGGCGCTCTGCAGATAATAGCAACATTGTAATTGATGATTATGCGACAACTGCTGGACAAAATAAATTGGATATTCGTGGTTATAGTGGCAACCAACCTGGCGACCCAGTGCGTGCTGCTTTGGCAATGATAAAAGTTGTGGATACAGAAAATCCTCCTTTGCGTTTATTGCTTGGTGCTGCTGCGCTAAAAGGTGCAAGATTAAAATTAGATGAACTTAAAAAAGATTTTGATGCTTGGGAAGAAACGACTGTAGGTGCTGATTTTCCTAAAGATTAAAAATATTATGCTGCAGAAATTGC
>JAYSTT010000386.1:0-7423 GCA_043719495.1 Ferruginibacter sp.
TTTTCAAGTTTATCCATAAAGTCTTTGTTCTCTTTGTACTTTGTTTCCATTTCTGTTTCATACTTTTTCCTTACTTCTTTGGCAGCATCTTTAGCTGCACCTTCTGCAGCATTGTGAACTTTGCCATTAAGGTCACACCATTTTTGTGCAACACTTTCCGGAGTTTCTTTTCCGCCACCGCAGGAAACAATTGCCAGTATAAATACAGGCAGCATTAGTTTAATTAGTTTTTTCATTGTTCTGTTTTTTTAAAATTAAGAATAAGGCAGGATGCCAGTTGTACTCGTAAATCTAATAAAGCTAAATTGCATATCATAATATTTTATAGTTTTAATTATGAGAGCATTAATACAAAGAGTAACAGAAACATCGGTAAAAGTTGATGGCATAAATATAGGTGCAATAGCAAAAGGTCTCCTTGTTTTTATTGGAATAGAAGATGCAGATACCGCAGAAGATATTGAATGGCTGAGCAACAAAATTATTAACCTCCGCATTTTTGATGATGAAAATAAAGTGCCTAATATCTCTGTAAAAGATATTGCTGGAGATATTTTATTAGTAAGCCAGTTTACTTTACATGCTGCTGTAAAAAAAGGCAACCGGCCATCTTACATAAAAGCAAGCAAACCGGATGTTGCCATACCAATGTATGAAAAAATGATTTTCCAATTAGAAAATGATTTGGGTAAACAAATATTTACCGGTGAGTTTGGGGAGGATATGAAAGTGGAACTACTGAATGATGGGCCGGTTACAATTATTATTGATACTAAAAGCCCCCTCTAATCCCCCTGAAGGGGGAGGATATGGAGTAGAATATAGCGAAGATGAATTTTTATTAAACAATATTTTATGAATAACATCACCATACAAGAAGCCCAAACCAAAGTTGACCAATGGATAAAAACTGTTGGTGTAAAATATTTTAGTGAGTTAACCAACCTGGGTATCTTAATGGAAGAAGTTGGTGAACTAAGCAGGTTGATGGTAAGAAAATACGGTGAGCAATCTTTTAAGGAAACGGATAAAGAAAAAGAATTAAGTGATGAAATGGCGGATGTATTATGGGTGTTAATTTGCCTGGCCAACCAAACTGGTGTTAATTTAACGGATGCCCTGCAAAAAAATTTTGAGAAAAAGAATTTAAGGGACGGGGAAAGGCATCAAAATAATGAAAAATTGAAATAGTAAAGCAACGATTTTTAAATTAGCATTGTCAATTAAGAAAAGCCAGTATGAAAAAAATATTTATTTCAATATTTATAAGTGCTTTACTTTTTATTTCGTGCAAAAAAAATAAAGCGTTAAATGAAAGCTATGGGGTTTTAACCGGCCACGATTTGGCTTTATGCCCTTGCTGTGGTGGTACATTTATTAAAATTAAGGATAGCACTTACCGAATAGATGCCTTACCAGCCAATTTAAATGGCCCATTCCCTATAAATGTGGTATTAACATATACAATACTTCCAGACTGTTTTGGTTGGTATATTAAAAGCGATGATATACGCCGCAGATAAATTGTCTGCTTTTATTTTTTAAGCTGTTAATAGATTTTTTTTACCGTATTTCGTTTCTTCACTAAACAAATGGGGAGATTTAAATTTTCATCTACGCTGCGATAAAAGCTCAATAAAGATCTACTGTACACGAGTGCGACGCCAATGCAGTTGAACATAGCTGCTGCTTTTGCCCGGCTCATACAAATAGCGAAGCTAATTTTATGAGCCGCCAATCAATCTTTATATTTGCAGCATTATGGCAAACGAACAAAACAATTTTGCAGCATTAATTGCACACTGCAAAGAATACGGTTACATTTTTCAGAGTAGCGAAATTTATGATGGCCTTGCGGCGGTGTACGACTATGGCCAAAACGGTGCCCAGTTAAAAAAGAACATTCGTGATTACTGGTGGAAAAGCATGACACAACTGCATGATAATATTGTGGGTATTGATGCCGCAATTTTTATGCACCCCACCACTTGGAAGGCAAGCGGCCACGTTGATAATTTTAGCGACCCCATGATTGATAATAAAGACAGTAATAAAAGATACAGGGTAGATCATTTGATTGAAGGGTATGTAGAAAATTTAGTTGATGAATCTAATTTCGGAAGCGGTGGTTTAGACATAGAGAAATTAGGTAAAGCAAATACCATTCTTAACGAAATGAATAAACTGCTTGCATCAAATGATTTTGCTGGCTTAAAAAAATTAATTGAAGACAATAAAATAAAATGCGCCATCAGCAAAACCTGCAACTGGACGGAGGTGAGGGAATTTAACCTCATGTTCAGCACACAAATTGGTGCGGTGGCCGATGAAAGCGACACCATTTATTTACGCCCCGAAACAGCGCAGGGTATTTTTGTAAATTTTTTAAATGTGCAAAAAACCGGCCGTATGAAAATACCTTTTGGTATTGCACAAACAGGTAAAGCTTTTAGAAATGAAATTGTAGCAAGGCAATTTATTTTTAGGATGAGGGAATTTGAACAAATGGAAATGCAATTTTTTATTCGCCCCGGCACACAAATGGAATGGTACAACTTTTGGAAAACCGAAAGAAAAAAATGGCATGAGAGTTTGGGTATCCCTGCGGAAAAATTACGTTTTCACGACCATATTAAATTAGCACATTATGCAGATGCGGCACTGGATATTGAATTTGAATTTCCGTTTGGCTGGAAAGAACTGGAAGGCATACACAGCCGCACCGATTATGATTTAACACAACACCAAACTTTCAGTAAAAAGAAAATTCAATATTTTGATAACGATATAGACGAAGCTACAAGTAAACCTTATGGTAATTACACACCGTATGTTTTAGAAACATCTGTTGGTTTAGACCGTTTATTTTTAACCATTATGAGTTTGGCTTACGCCGAAGAAAAATGGACGAAAGAAGATGGCACCGAAGACAGCCGTGTGGTGTTGCGTATTCCTGCTATGATCGCCCCTACTAAATTGGCTATTCTGCCCTTGGTTAAAAAAGATGGCCTGCCCGAAATTGCAAAGGAATTAATGAATGATTGCAAGAGCAGTTTTATGTGTTTTTACGAAGAGAAAGATGCGATTGGTAAACGTTACCGCCGCATGGATGCGATTGGTACACCGTTTTGTGTTACGATAGATCATCAAACTAAAGAAGATGATACGGTTACGATAAGATATAGAGATACGATGGTGCAGGAAAGGATTGCGATTAAAGATTTGAAGGGATTGGTGATGGGGAAGATTAACTGAGCTTTCAAATAATAATAATTTAGAGGAACTAGAAAATGGTTCCTTTTTTTAAAAATCTCTTTATGAAAAAATATTGCCTTATAATTTTTATCTGTCTGCAATCTTTTTACACTTTTGGGCAGCGTGGCTTTCCTTCTTATTATGAAATATTAAAAACTTTTTTTACAAATTATGTTGCTACTGAGGGTTATGATGATTACACAAAGTTTGCAAAAAAGAAAAGTGGTTGGTACGTACAACAGGTAAACATAATAAAACAAGATGAATTTATAAGTGAAAAGCTTTTTTGGAATACAGCAGATGGGAAATATATCAATTTATCTGATAAATATGATTCAACAAAAGAAAGTTTAAATTTTGAAAGTAAAATCCAGTCTTATTTCAATGAGGATTGGTACAATTATGACCGTATTAATTATTACGGTTATAACGGATGGCAGCGTGATATGATTACAGATTTTGGAAACGCCTTAAATTTACCTGACACCCTATTGGATGGATTAGGCCGGGCTTATGATAATAATGCTGTAAATTATTTATGGTATCAGCAGGGTGGATACTTTGAAGGCAGAGACTCTTTACAAACTCAATTGGGCAGGCTTGAATTACCTTCTGCACAAAGAATAAAAAAAGTAAATGATAATTTATATAATGCCATTGGGCAGATTGAGCAATTAAATAAACAAAATCCAAATTACCAAACAAAAGTTGGCAATGCCAACCTGAAATTATTTAATGAGTACATGATGGGGTACAATCAAATGATTATGTGTGGGAACTATGCTGAAGCAAAAAAATATTTAGATAAAATAAAATTGGATGAACGTTATATTAACCAGGGTAAAAATTATCTAAACTCCTGTGATAAAGATGCCATTCTTTTTTCTTATGGTGATAATGATACCTACCAGCTTTGGTATATTCAGGAAAAGTTAGGCTTTAGAAAAGATGTTACAGTTATAAATAATAGTTTACTGGGTGTGCCCACATATGCGATGATGTTAAAGAAAAAAGGAATGGTCGGATTTTCTACTCCAGCAGCCTATCTTAAAGATCAGGCATCTGATATTGCTTATTTTCAGGAAAATGAAGAAAAAATTCAGAAAAATATGAGCTTTCATGATTTTCTGGAAATGGTTTATTTAAAGAAATACTTATTCACAAACGGTTATAACACAAGCATCACATTTACTCCATCAACTTATCAATCAAAAAATATTTCAATAAAAAATCTCCTTTCAAAAAGTAAAATAATTAATATCGCACTTAAAGATTACATTTTTATAAACGATTTCTTAATGCTCGACATCATTGAGTATAATTTTTTAAAGCGCCCCATTTATTTTACAACAAACACCGATACCTATTTCGACAATTATCTGACTCAATCTGGCATTGTATATAAACTAAATCTTCAAAAAAATGTAAAGGCAGATTTTGAAGAAAAAGAAACAAAGGATTTAATAGTATTTATCAATAAAGTACATGTTCCTGTTACCAGTAATTTTAAAAATGCACAAACATTTGTTTCTTACGATGGCGATAATACAACAGTTCGTATTTACGCTTCTGTAATAAAATATTATTTTTCTAAAAAAGATACTTTAAATACAAAAAAGTGGAGTGATTTACTTTTGTCAAAAATTGCAAATTTTTCAATAGAACAAATTCCATCTTTTCGGTATTTAGGAATTCTTTTTCTTGAAATAAATAAAAAAGATGCTGCAAAAAAAATAATGGAAATGGATGCTCAATACATTTTTGATTCTTACAAAAATCCCTCGGCATTAAAAATGTACTATTCTAAAAAAAGTTGTACTGATGCTATTGAACTATTAGAAAATTATTTACAAAGTAAAAATATGAATAGTCAAATTGTATCCGAATTGCTTATAAAAGCTAAAGCTGAGTAAACAGAAGCGAAACTTTTTACTTCTTCTTCAATACCAAAGGCTCTTTTAAATATTCAAACATTTTTTTATACACTTCCTGCAAAATGAAATATTCATCCACAGTGTATAAACTCTTTTTAAAATCAAAAACAAACATGCAGGTAACCGAATTAGCTTCTTTATCGTAAGTAACTGTGCGGCTAAAAACTATATCCTTATCGGGTGTTGTCATCGATAGGGATTTTGGTAATGGGTCTAAAGTATAATTTTTGGGCAAGGCAATAACTGCAAAAGTGCTTATTGTACGTTTGTATCCAAAGTTTACATTGCTAAAACGGTTATCATTGGTAAATGGGTTTTTTTCAAAACCAGAAAAAATATTTAAAGGCACAAATAAATATTCGCCGGAGACAGATAAGTTGGTACTGAATTTAAAATTTTGTTCGGCAGGTAACGAATCACTGGTTTGATTTAAAAATTCAAAATCTTTAATAACTATCCCATTGTTTTCATAATTCCTGTTAATATATTTTTCCTGTCCCTCTTCTTTATATTCACTTAATTTTTCAATTCTGGAATAGCCATTACTTTTTATAGCTACTTCGCCGGAAAATTTTCCATTGTCATCCACTTGCATTTGTGCGGTTATAAAATCGCTGTATTGCAAAGAGTCGTTGGTAATAGTAACCAAACCCCCAATTTTTTCATTTACGATAAGTGCGGTGGTATTAAGGATATCGTTGGGTATTATGTGTGCTGGGGTGTAAGTATCTGTAGCATCAAGGTAATATTTTTTTTTGTCCATAATAACATAAGCATACGCCGTATTAAACTGATCCACAAAAGGGTATTGTGTATTTACTTTTCCGTGATAGCGTTCGCTTACCAGCATTGGATAAGCATCCAATCCAGCATCCTTGAGCAAGTTTATAAGAATAAGGTTTATTTCGCCATTAGTACCTTTTTTTTTATTCCATGCCTCCTTAATACCATCAATCGCTGACTGGCTGTTAATACCGTTCCAGCTCATATTGTTGCGTACATAATTGTAAATAGCTTTTAATTTTTCTTCGTTTGACGGCAACTTTTTTACCTCTTCAATAAAACTCCCTGTACCGGACAAATTTTTACCAAGCTGATGGCCAAATTCGTTTTTTTTTATAAACTCCCGTATCACTTCATCCCAAGTCGTCATGAAATTTTGTTTCCCGGAATTATTAAAATTACGACCACTCAGCTGAAAAGCTACTTTCTGAATATAATCTTTTCTGGCATCCATATAAGGTTCATCACCTATGCCCCCAATATTATCCATTTCAAAATAAATTTTCGATTCTCTTTTATCATGCTTTATGACAATGGGCATATCTATGATTTTTACTACCTTATAAGTAAATTCAAGGCGTGGCGGAATGTACAGGGTAAAAGCACTTTTAATCACCGGTAAATAATCATGGAAATACCAATCTTTCAAACCACCATAGTGTTCCATAAAACTCCGATATTTATATTCTAAAATGCTGCCCACTTTTACATTAGGAAATGTAAAAATCATCTTGCCAAAAAATTCGTCTTCCTTGATTTTGTAAAAAGATTTCTCATCTAATTTTTCTGAGGTAATACTACCGTCAGCATTTAAGTTAGTAATCATGGCCGCCAGTTCATCTATCATTTCAAAATTATCTTTCCGATAAAAAGGAATAATAACATTAGCCTGATTAAATCCTTTTTCTTTTAAAATTTTTATACGTATATAATGATTGTAAATCAGATGGTAATGAATATCAAAATTGGCATTTGCCTCATCAAGCAATATAACAGCAGCAGCATCTTTATCAAAAGCACATTCCTTTAAATTAATTTCTTCATTAGTTATAACGCCGTAATTCGGAAACTCCTGAGCAAAGCTGATAAACGGAAATAATAAAACTGTAATAAATAACTGGATGTTCTTTTTCATTGTACAAATTAATTATCGGTAAATTTACTTAATAAAATAACCTACGCCCCAAACTGTGTCAAATGATGATCTAAATGTTTCCAGGTGCCCTTGCTCCACTCTTCTTTTGAAAGCTTACCAAAAAAAGGATGCGGTTCGCCAGACATGTCTGTTTCAGAAAAACTATATACCATATCAATTAAATTTTGTTTTTCGCTTTTAAACTCCTGCGGGTTGGCAATGATAAATGATTTATCGGTGGGCAGGTTTTTTTTAAAAGGCTGGTCATTATACAATTGCTTTTTAAAAAACGGGCCTATCAGGCTTAAGAAAAAAT
>JAYSTT010000387.1:0-3043 GCA_043719495.1 Ferruginibacter sp.
TTGTTACGGTATATCCTTTGTACAACTGGCAATTACCCAATGATGTTGCTGTTGCATTAGTAAACAATCACTCTCCACCAGACTATACGGGCCCCGGGGCATGTATAATGAATTGTGTTTTCCGGATTTAAAATTAATTTTTGATTTTTTCATCAAAAGCGATAGCTGTTGATGCATTTTGCTATAGGCATATTTTGATCACAAATAAAATTTTAAATAAAATGAAAACATTAAATATTTATGCTGCACTGTTGTTCAGCATCTTCGCCATCAATTTTTCCTTTGCACAATCAAACGTAAAAAAAGAAACCATTAAAGTGTGGGGTAATTGCGGCATGTGCAAAACAAATATTGAAAAAGCTGCAAAAAAAGCAGGAGCAACTTCTGCTAACTGGAGTGAGGAAAGTAAAGAGCTTAAGGTTGCTTATATTTCCAATAAATCTTCTTCACAAAAAATTCAGGAAGCCATTGCAAAAGCAGGATATGACACACAGGATTATACTGCTGATAATAAAGCATATAAAAATTTGCATACCTGTTGCCAGTATGAAAGAAAAGGGAGCAGTACAAATGCTGAAACTGAAACAGCAGCAGCTAAAACAGCTTATTCTTGCCCTATACATCCTGATGTTACCAGTGATGCTGCTGGCAAATGCAGTAAATGTGGTATGGATTTAACAGTGTCTAAAAAAGAACAAATGAAAATGGAAGTAATGAAGTTGTATAGTTGCCCAATGCATGCTTCAATTACAAGTGATAAAGCAGGTAAATGTTCTAAGTGTGGTATGGATTTAAAACAAAATAAATAAAAATTGTATGAAAAATAAATTTTTAATTGTCGCTCTTCTTCTTTCCTTTGCCGCTAACGCACAGGTTACAAAAATAAGTTTGCAGGCAAGCGGCTTAACCTGTAGCATGTGCAGCAAAGCCATTAACAAATCTTTACAGTCTTTAGAATTTGTAGATAAAGTAGAAGCTAATATAAAAAACTCAACGTTTGATATTTGGTTTAAACCAAATGCCGTTATAGATTTTGATAAACTTAAAAAACAAGTGGAAGGTGCAGGTTTTTTTGTTGCCAATTTTACTGCAACCATCAATTTTGAAAATCTTGCTATTGCAAACGACACACATGTAAATGTGGGGGGGAATGTTTTTCATTTTCTTAATGTAAAGCAACAAACCTTATCTGGCAATAAAACAATTAAGTTGCTGGATAAAGGTTTTGTATCTGTAAAAGAATATAAGAAAAACAGCAGCTTAACAAAAATGGCTTGTTATAAAACGGGAGAAGAAAACGGAAAGAGGGTTTTTCATGTAACTATTTAGTAAAATTAGTTAACCCCGGCAGCGGCTAACAGCCCTGTCGGCAGTTAATTTAAATAAAATATTTATGAAATTTATTTTAGCCATACTGCTGATAGTAACAATAAACAGCGTTGTTAATGCTCAGGAGTTGTATGTGTTTACCGAACCAGCCAGTAACATGGCAGCAAAAAGTATAGGGATAAGGCTACTTTATAAACAATTTAAAATGACCCATGATAATAAATTCAGCAGTTATCGTTTTGAGCCCGAAATTATGTTTGGCGTTAATAAAAACCTGATGGTGCATGTAAATGGTTACGCATCCAATATGTTTCAAAGTAATTTAAAAATAGAAGGTGCAAGTTTGTATGCTAAGTACCGCTTTTTTTCTAAAGATGCTATTCACTCACACTTTAGGCTGGCCGCTTATGGGAAAATAGCAGTAATTAATAATCCTGCTACACTTATATCTACAGATAAGCATGTTATTGATATTGGGGGCGGAGGGGTAATTGTACATGACATCCTTCATACCACAATAAATAATGAAATTGAAATTGACGGCACCAACTCCGGGATTTCAACGGGTGTTATTGCAACTAAATTAATAAACAAACTGGCACTGTCGGGGTCAGCAGGTTATTTATACAGGCTTAATAATTTGCATGATAAAAGAGAAGTTATTGTTCCATGGCGTGCTATTAACTACAGTCTATCTGCCGGGTATTTATTGTTTCCAAAAGAATATACCAGCTACAAACAAACTAATATAAATATTTATGCCGAATTTTTAGGGGCAAATACCTGGGATAATAAAAAATATTTTTTAGATATTGCACCCGCAATTCAATTTATAATAAATAGTATTGCAAGGGTTGATATTGGTTACAGAACACAATTAAAGGGCAACACAGAACGAATGGCCAATTCTTATTTTTTAGCCAGGGTGGAATACAATTTTTTAAATGCTTTTTCAAAAAAATGAAATCGGTACTAACGATAGGATATTCTTTTTTAAAATGGGTTGTATCTTTATTCAAAAAAAAACAATGTTGTAAATGAAAAAATTAATTTTTGTATCTGTAATCTTAATGACTTTTTTTGCCGGAAAAGCGCAAATAAAAATAGGTGAAAGCGTTCCGGAAATTGCTTTACCAGATGTAAATGGCAAAATGATTACTTTATCATCTTTTAAAGGTAAGGTAGTGCTGATAGATTTTTGGGCAAGCTGGTGTGGCCCATGCAGGGCTGCCAATCCATCTGTAGTTAGATTGTATAATAAATACAAGGATAAGGGCTTTGAGGTATTTGGAGTTTCTATCGACAGTAAAAAAGAAGCCTGGATTAAAGCAATACGGCAGGATAAAATAAAATACACACAGGTTAATGATAATGGAGGTTGGAACAGTAATGTGGCGGCAACTTTTGGCATTAACCAGATACCCACCAGTTTTTTAGTAGATAAAAACGGGAGAGTAGTGGCCATTGATGCAGAAGGTAAAGAGCTGTATAAATTAGTGGGAGAGCTGATTAAATAATTATTTTCTGTTAGTTTTAAATCGAAAAGAAGCACCGGCAGCAAAATAATAGACTGGTGCTGTTTTACTTATTCCTGCACCTGCAGAAATATCGATTTTAAAATTATTGTTTATAAAATATGCCAGGCCTGCATCAATGTTGTTTTCTGCTTTTTCAGTTTTCCAAACAGAACCAAATGCTTCCAGGTAAGCGTACC
>JAYSTT010000388.1:0-3032 GCA_043719495.1 Ferruginibacter sp.
TTGGCCCAAGCACGGGTTGTATTGTAGATGAAGCTGCAAAAAGAGGCATTCCTTTTATCCGTTTAAACAAACATAGTTTAGTGCAATTGGGTTATGGTGTACATCAAAAAAGAATACGTGCCACCATTGCAAGTACTACCGGAAATATTGCCGTGGACATTGCCTGCGACAAAGAAGAAACAAAAAATTTATTGGGTGCGGCAGAAATTCCTGTACCCAAAGGTGATGTGGTAAGAACAGAAGAAGGACTGAAAGATGCAATTGACAGTATTGGTTATCCCTGTGTGATAAAACCAATTGATGGCAACCATGGTAAAGGCAACACTACTAATATTACGGATTGGCAAATGGCAGTAAAAGCTTTTGAAGCGGCTAAAGTTTATGGCCGTAATGTTATTGTTGAAAAATATATTACAGGTTTTGATTTTAGGATTTTAGTAATAAACTATAAATTTATTTGTGCAGCATTGCGTACGCCTGCAAGCCTGGTAGGTGATGGCAAAAACAGCATTCAATATTTAATTGACGAAACCAATAAAGACCCTCGCCGTGGTTACGGGCACGAAAAAGTGCTTACTCAAATAACTGTTGATGGCAGCACCATGAAAATGCTGGAAGAAAAAAACTACACTTTAGAAACTATTCCACCAAAAGGAGAATTGGTTTTATTAAAAACTACTGCTAATCTTTCTACAGGTGGAACAAGTGAAGATGTAACCGATGAAGTGCACCCTGCCAATATTTTTATGTGCGAACGCATTGCAAAAATTATTGGCCTGGATATTTGCGGCATTGATATTATGGCCACCGATTTGCGAACGCCTGTTACAGAAAACGGCGGTGCCATTTTAGAAGTAAATGCGGCTCCGGGTTTCCGTATGCATATTGAACCTTCGGTTGGTTTGGCACGTAATGTGGCCGAGCCAGTGGTAGATATGCTTTTCCCCAGTGGTAGCGTTGGCAAAATCCCCATCATTGCTATTACCGGCACCAACGGTAAAACAACTACAACAAGACTAACGGCACATATTGCAAAAACGGCTGGTTATAAAGTAGGCTATACCACCAGCGATGGTGTGTACATACAAAACCAAATGATGATGAAGGGAGATTGTACCGGGCCGGTATCTTCTACATTTGTTCTAAAAGATCCCACGGTTGATTTTGCAGTATTGGAATGTGCAAGGGGAGGTATTTTAAAAAGCGGTTTGGCTTTTCAAAATTGTGATGTGGCAATAGTAACAAACATCAGTGCCGATCATATTGGATTGGGTGGTATTGATTCGATGGAGCAAATGGCGAAGGTAAAAGCAGTAGTACCCGAAACAGTTTTTAAACATGGCTATGCTATTTTAAATGCCGAAGATGATTTGGTATATGCTATGAGAAGCGGATTAGAATGTAATATTGCTTTATTTAGTATGGATGAAAATAACAGCCGTATTATTGAGCATTGCAAAAAAGGCGGCTATGCGGCGGTGTACGAAAATGGTTACATAACCATTATGAAAGGCACTTGGAAAATACGTGTGGTAAAAGTTGCTGAAGTGCCTGTTACTTATGGCGGCAAGGCTACACATAATATTATGAACTGTTTGCCTGCAGTATTATCCACTTATTTCTGGCGTAATATTTCTATTGATGATATTAAATTAGCCCTGCAAACATTTGTTCCCTCGCCTGCTCAAACACCCGGCAGGTTAAATATGTTCCAGTTTAAGCAATTTAAATTTCTGGTTGACTTTGCCCATAACCCTGCAGGGCTTGAGCTGCTTTGCGATTTTGTAAGTAAAATGGATGGTGCGCCAAAAGTAGGTATCATTAGCGGTACCGGTGACCGACGGGATGAGGATATTAAAGAACTGGGTAGAATTTCGGGACGCTCTTTTGATGAAATAATTATTAGGCAGGATAAAAATTTACGTGGCCGCACAGCAGAAGAAATTGTAAACTTGTTAGTGGAGGGTATTAACGAAACCAAACCAAAAGATATCCCTATCACTATTATCTACAACGAAAAGGAAGCTATTATGCATGCCTACAATAATGCAAAACCAGGCAGTTTAATTACCATAATGTGCGATGTGGTGGCAGAGGCTTTGGATTTGATAAAAGGGTTGAAGGAGAAAGAGGATGAGGGGTGAGATATCCCATAATAGTTAGTAAAAAAAATTGATACCGAATTACTACTAACTTAATAAAACAAAAATTAGTAAATTGCGTAAAATAATTTTTATGTCAAATGTTGTAAGAGCCCCTCTAAAAAAAGGGAAAAAATATACAGGCACACAAATACTTCAAAAAATTCTTGAAGACAGAAAAATGATTAAGACCCACCTTTCAAAAGGAGGAACTCTAGAACAACTAAAAGAAAAAGGATTCAGATTTGCAACCTTATAAAATAACCAAACGACAAGCTTTTTATTACAGTTTTACCTCTGTAGCAGGTACATCCTATCTGTGTTATTTTATCCCTTATGATTATTTATTTGCAAATTATCCATTAATTGCCCCCTATATTTATTCTTTTAATTTAGATGTAGAGAAAGGAAAATCTAAAGAGCAGCCTTTAGATATAAGAATAGGAATAACTGTTGCAAAAATAATTAAAGAATATTTACACGATAACGATAATGCTGTTGTTTATGTTTGTGACAGTAGTGATTACAGAGAACATTTAAGAAAAAGAAAATTTGATAATTGGTTTAAAAAGAATGACGATGGCTCAATAATAAAAATTGACAGGAAAATAGTAATTGCCGAAACTGTATTATTCAATTCACTACTCATACATAAAGACAACCCTTTTAAAAATAATTTTATAGAAGTATTTATAGAATTGAATGAAAAAAGTGAGAATAAGTAAGAAAATATTATTTATTACAACATCACCCACACCGCAAACAAAATATACTCCGCAAAAAAGAAAACCCAAAACCTCAGGTAAAATTTCTTAACCGAGTTTTTATCATCCAGTTTTACAGAAAAATAATTGAGTAGGAAGAAAATAAATAATAATCCGTGGGTAATAA